>NZ_JBMDKG010000042.1:0-74098 GCF_057809595.1 Variovorax sp. FG153 | reverse complement strand
GGCCCGCGCCGCGGGGCGCTCCGGCCGAGCTGCGCGCGCCCGCGCGGCACGCAGCCGCCGCGCCGGGCGAGGTGCTGCTGCGCGTCGACGGGGCCGAGAAGCGCTTCGGCGGGCTGGTCGCGGTCAATCGCGTCTCCTTCGAGGTGCGCGGCGGCGAGATCGTCGCGCTGCTCGGGCCCAACGGCGCGGGCAAGAGCACGCTGTTCAACCTGATCACCGGCCTCCTGCCCGCCAGCGCCGGCGCGATCTCGCTGCGCGGCCAGCGCATCGACGCGCTCGGCGCGCGCCACGTGGCCGCGCGCGGCGTGGCGCGCACCTTCCAGCACGTGAAGCTGGTGGCCGACATGAGCGTGCGCGACAACGCGGCGCTCGGCTGCCACCTGCTCGGGCGCGACGGCTGGCTGCGCGCCATGCTGCGGCTCGATCGCCGCGAGGAGGCCGCGATCGAGGCCATGGCGCTGGCGCAGCTGCGGCGCTGCGGCCTCGAAGACCTCGCGGATGCGCCCGCGGCCAGCCTGCCCTTGGGCAAGCAGCGCATCCTGGAGATCGCGCGCGCTCTGTGCGCGCGCCCGCAGCTGCTGCTGCTCGACGAGCCCGCAGCGGGCCTGCGGCACCAGGAGAAGAAGACCCTGGCCGCGCTGCTCAAGCAGCTGCGCGGCGAGGGCGTGACCGTGCTCATCGTGGACCACGACATGGAATTCATCATGGACATCGCCGACCGCCTGGTCGTGATGCAGTTCGGCCAGAAGATCGCCGAGGGCGAGGCGCAGGCGGTGCGCGACGACCCGCGCGTGCAGCAGGCCTACCTGGGGAGCGCGGCATGACGCTGGAAGCCCGCGCCCTGTGCGCGTTCCATGGCCGCATCCCGGCGCTGCACGAGGTCGACGTGGCGGTGCCGCCCTCGGGCATCGTCACCGTGGTCGGCCCCAACGGCGCCGGCAAGTCCACGCTGCTGGCCGCGCTCATGGGCCGGCTGCCGATGAGCGGGGAGGTGCGGCTCGACGGCACCGACCTGCGCTTCGTCTCGCCCGAGCGCCGCGTGGCCATGGGCCTGGCGCTGGTGCCCGAGCAGCGCGACCTGTTCGGCACCATGAGCGTGGCCGACAACCTCGAGCTCGGCGCTTTCTGCTGGCGCCGCGCGGGCCGGCGCGCGATCGCCGCCGAGATGGAGCGCGTGTATGCGCTGTTCCCGCGCCTGGGCGAGCGGCATGCGCAACTCGCGCACACGCTCTCGGGCGGCGAGCGGCAGATGCTCGCGCTGGGCCGCGCGCTGATGGCGCGCCCGCGCATCCTGCTGCTCGACGAGCCGAGCCTGGGGCTCGCGCCGCTGGTGGTGCGCGACATCTTCGCCACCGTGCGGCGGCTGCAGGCGCAGGGCGTGGCGATCCTGCTGGTCGAGCAGAACGCGCGTGCCGCCTTCGAGGTGGCCGACCATGCCTACGTGCTCGAGATGGGCCGCGTGAGCCTGCAGGGGCCGGCCGCCGAGGTCGCGCGCGATGCGCGGGTCGCCGACAGTTACCTGGGGCGGGCCGCGGCGCCCTCGGCCGCTATCGAATCGATGCCGCCCGAGAAGCTGGCGGCCTGAAGAAGGAGACTCCCGATGAACGAAGAATCCCTCGCGCCGCGCGAGCGCCCCGTCGCCGCCGTGATCCACCAGCTGCGCGAACGCTTCGGCGAGCGCTGCGCGACCGGCCAGGCGGTGCGCGACCAGCACGGCAAGGACGTGTCCTTCCATCCGCTGCATGCGCCCGACGCGGTGGTGTTCGCCGAGTCGACCGAGGAGGTGGCCGCGGTCGCGCGGCTGTGCCATGCGGCCTCGGTGCCGATGATCCCGTTCGGTACCGGCACCTCGTGCGAAGGCGGCGTCGCGGCGCTGCATGGCGGCATCTGCATCGACCTCTCGCGAATGAATGCCGTGCTCGAGATCCACGAGGCCGACTTCGACTGCCGCGTGCAGGCCGGCGTGACGCGCAAGCAGCTCAACGCGGCGCTGCACGGCAGCGGCCTGCATTTCCCGATCGACCCCGGCGCCGATGCCTCGATCGGCGGCATGGTGTCGACGCGCGCCTCGGGCACCAACGCCGTGCGCTACGGCACCATGCGCGAGAGCGTGATGTCGCTCGAGGTGGTGCTGCCCGACGGCGAGGTGGTGCGCACCGGCGGGCGCGCGCGCAAGTCGGCCGCGGGCTACGACCTCACGCACCTGTTCACCGGCGCCGAGGGCACGCTGGGCATCGTCACCGAGGTGGGCCTCAGGCTGCATCCGCTGCCCGAACGGATCGCGGCCGCGCGCTGCGGCTTTCCCGACCTGCGCGCGGCCATCGACGCGGTCACCGCGATCATGCAGACCGGCGTGCCGGTGGGCCGCATCGAGTTCCTCGATGCGCAGCAGGTCGAGGCCTGCAACCGCTACGCGAAGCTCGGGCTGCCGGTCATGCCCACGCTGTTCCTCGAGTTCCACGGCGCGCCCGAGAGCGTGGCGCAGCAGGTGCGCGTGGCCGAGGAGCTCGCGGCCGAGCATGGCGGCGTGGGCTTTGCCTGGGCCGACACGCCCGAGGAGCGCAGCCGGCTCTGGCAGGCGCGCCACGACGTGTGGTGGGCCGCGCTCGCGCTGCGCCCCGGCTGCCAGGGCATGCCCACCGATGCCTGCGTGCCGATCTCGCGCCTGAGCGAGGCGGTGCTGGCGGCGCGCGCCGACGTCGAGGAGCTCGGGCTCACCGCGCCCATGTGCGGCCACGTGGGCGACGGCAACTTCCACCTGTGCGTGGTGGTCGATCCCGCCGATGCCGACGAGATGGCGCGCGCCGAGACGCTCAACGCGCGGCTGATGCGCCGCGCCATCGCGATGGGCGGCACCTGCACCGGCGAGCACGGCATCGGCTACGGCAAGCTCGACTTCCTCGAACTCGAGCGCGGCGCCTCGATGCGCGTGATGGCGGCGATCAAGCAGGCGCTCGATCCGCGCGGGGTCATGAATCCGGGGAAGGTGCTGCGGCAACGCGGCGTTTGAATCTTTTCCCTAGAGCGGCACCCGCGTCAGGTCGAGCCGGGTGTCGTTCTTCACCTCGCGCAGTGCGACCGAGGTCTTGATCTGCCGGATGCCCTCGAGCTTCAGCATGAATCGGTGCAGGAAGCGGTCGAAGGCCAGCGCGTCGGGCACCACGATCTTGAGGATGTAGTCGCCGTCGCCGGTGGTGACCCAGCACTCGAGGATCTCGGGCGTGGCCTGCACCGCGCGCTCGAAGGCCGCCACCACCGATTCCGAATGCCGCTCCAGGCTGATCTGCGTGAACATGCAGCCGTGCAGGCCGACCTTGTTGCGGTCGACCAGCGCGACGAAGCGGCGGATGATGCCGCTGTCCTCGAGTTCGCGCAGCCGGCGCCAGCAGGGCGCCGAGGACAGGCCCACTTCGTCGGCCAGTGCCTGCACCGTCATGCGGCCGTCGGCCTGCAGCAGGTCGAGGATGCGGCGCGTGGGCGCGTCGGACAGCGGCGTCGAATCGGTCTTTCCCATGGCGGCGTTCTCCGGAATGAAACATGCCGGGTTGTCACCAACGCCGCATGGATCGCAATTATATATGCTGTCCAGACGGATTAATATTTGATCTTCCCCCGATGGACGGATCCACACCATGCAGACAGAAGAAGCAGCGCCCGCGCTGGAGACAGGCTACCGGCTCGAAGACAACCGCACCGCGCGCGCAGGCCGCGTGTTCCTCACAGGCACGCAGGCGCTGGTGCGCCTGCTGTTCCGCCAGCGGCAGGAGGATCAGGCCCGCGGCTGGAACACCGCCGGCTACGTGAGCGGCTATCGCGGCTCGCCGCTCGCGGGCGTTGACACCGAGCTGTGGCGCGCCAAGTCGGACCTCGCCGAGCACGGCATCCGCTTCCTGCCGGCGATCAACGAGGACCTGGCCGCCACCGCGGTGATGGGCACCCAGCAGGTCGGCCTGGACCCCGAGCGCGAGGTCGATGGCGTGTTCGCCATGTGGTACGGCAAGGGGCCGGGCGTGGACCGCGCGGGCGATGCGATCCGCCACGGCAACGCGGCCGGCACCTCGCGACGCGGCGGCGTGCTGATGGTGGTGGGCGACGACCACGCGGCCACCTCGTCGTCGATCCCCAATGCCAGCGACCTGTCGCTGATGGGCTGGGGCATCCCGATCGTGCATCCGGCCTCGGTCGACGAGTACGAGGCCTTCGGCCTCTGGGGTTGGGCCGCCTCGCGCCATGCCAGCACCTGGGTCGCGTTCAAGGCGATCTCGGAGACGGTCGAGAGCGCGCGCTCGGTCGAGGCCTCCTCGGGCGCGGCACTCGCATTGCCCGAAGCGTCCGGGTTGCCCGACACCTCCGCGCTCGAATACCGCACCAGCGACTTCCTCACGCCGGCCGTCGAGCTGCGGCTGGCCGCCAAGCTCGAGGCCTTCAGCGCCTTCGCGCGCGGCAATCCGCTCGATCGCCTGGTGGTGCCGGCGCCCGGCGCCACGGCCGGCATCGTGGCGGTGGGCAAGTCCTTCCACGACCTGATGGAGGTGCTGCAGCGCTGCGGCCTCGGCGCCGACGACCTGCCGGCGCTCGGCCTGCGGCTCTACAAGCCGGGCCTGGTGTTCCCGCTCGATGCCGAGGGCGCCGACCGTTTCTGCGAGGGGCTGTCGCATGTGCTGGTGATCGAGGAGAAGGCCTCGGTGGTCGAGCAGCAACTCAAGGACCGGGTGTTCAACCGCGCGCGCCGGCCCACGGTCTGCGGCAAGCAGGACCTCGAGGGCCATCCGCTGCTGGCCTGGACCGGCCAGCTCTCGCCCGCGAGCATTGCCGCCGCGTTGCTGACCTGGCTGCGCGCCATCGATCATTCATTGGCCGCGCGCATCGACACTGCACGCTTCGCCGCGCGCGCGGCGTTGTCGAACGACGCCGACGGCATGCGGCGGCTGCCGTACTTCTGCTCGGGCTGCCCGCACAACAGCTCGACCAAGGTTCCCGAGGGCAGCCAGGCGCAGGCCGGCGTGGGCTGCCACTACATGGCGAGCTGGATGGACCGCGGCACCGGCGGCCTCACGCAGATGGGCGGGGAGGGCACCGACTGGCTCGGGCGCGGCGCCTTCACGCGCGTGCCGCACGTGTTCCAGAACATGGGCGAGGGCACCTACTTCCACTCGGGCTACCTCGCGATCCGGCAGGCGGTGGCGGGCGGCGCCAACATCACCTACAAGATCCTGTTCAACGACGCGGTGGCGATGACCGGCGGCCAGCCCGTCGACGGCCAGACCAGCGTGCCGCAGATCTGCACCCAGGTCGCGAGCGAAGGTGCCCGCAAGGTGGTGGTCGTGACCGACGAGCCGCAGCGCTACCACGGCGTGACGCTGGCCGCGGGCGTGCAGGTGCGGCACCGGCGCGAGCTCGACATGGTGCAGCGCGAGCTGCGCGAGATCGCGGGCGTCACGGTGCTGGTCTACGACCAGACCTGCGCGGCCGAGAAGCGCCGCCGCCGCAAGCGCAAGAGCTATCCCGATCCGGCGCGGCGCGTGCTCATCAACCCCGAGGTCTGTGAAGGCTGCGGCGACTGCGGCACGCAGTCGAACTGTCTGTCGGTCGCGCCGCTCGAGACCTCGTTCGGCCGCAAGCGCCAGATCGACCAGTCGAGCTGCAACAAGGACTTCTCGTGCGCCGAGGGCTTCTGCCCCAGTTTCGTGAGCGTGCTCGGCGGCAGCCTGCGCAAGGGCACGGCGGCCGCGCCCGCGCAGGACCCCGAGGCGCTCGCGGCCGCGCTGCCACTGCCCGCGCTGCCTTCGCTCGCGCAGCCCTACGACCTGATGATCGCGGGCGTCGGCGGCACCGGCGTCATCACGCTCGGCGCGCTGATCGCGATGGCCGCGCACCTCGAGGGCAAGGGAATCTCGGTGCTCGACTTCACCGCGCTCGCGCAGAAGGGTGGCTCGGTCGTGAGCCACGTGCGCCTGGCCGACACGCCCGATCGCCTGCACGCGGTGCGCCTGCTGCCGGGCACCGCGCGCACCCTGATCGCGGCTGACCTGGTGGTGGGCGTGCTGCCCGACGTGCTGGGCGTGATCGGCGAGGGCCGCACGCGCGTGGTGGTCAACACCCACCTGCAGACCCTGGCCGAGTTCACGCGCCAGCCCGACCTGCCCTACCGCGAGGACGCGCTGCTCGCCAAGATCGAGGCCGCCGCGGGTGCCGCGCAGGTCGAGCGCGTCGATGCGAACGCCACCGCCAAGGCGCTGCTGGGCGACGCCATCGGCGCCAACATGCTGATGCTCGGCCACGCCTGGCAGCAGGGCGGCGTGCCGGTGAGCCTGGCGGCGCTGATGCGCGCGATCGAGCTCAACGGCGTGGCCGTGGCCGCCAACAAGCGCGCCTTCGCGGCCGGCCGGCTCACGGCCGCCGATCCGCAATGGCGCCAGACGCTGATGGGCGACCGGGGCAGCGTCGTCACGCTGAACCTGCCGCAGTCCTTCGAGAAGCTGCTCGACGAGCGCGTGCGCTTCCTCACCGACTACCAGGACGCGCGCTATGCGCGCCGCTACCTCGACACCGTGCGCCGCGTGGAGGCCGCCGAGCGCGCCGTCGCGCCCGGCGCGCGGCGGCCGCGGCTGGCGGAGGCGGTGGCGCGTTCGCTGTTCAAGCTGATGGCCTACAAGGACGAGTACGAGGTCGCGCGGCTGCATGCGCGGCCCGAGTTCCTGCAGAACCTGCGTGATCAGTTCGAGGGCGACTTCAAGCTGCAATTCCACCTGGCGCCGCCGATCTTCGAGAAGCGCGGCGCGGATGGAAAGGTGCTCAAGCGCAGCTTCGGCGCCTGGATGCTGCCGGTGTTCCGCACGCTCGCGGCGCTGCGCGGCCTGCGCGGCACGCCGCTCGATCCCTTCGGCTGGCTGGCCGAGCGGCGCGAGGAGCGCGCGCTGGTGGTGGAGTACGAAGGGCTCGTCGGGCGCCTGCTCGACGGGCTGACGAGCGAGCGCATCGGCAGCGCGGTGGCGGTCGCGGCGCTGCCCGAGAAGATCCGCGGCTACGGGCACGTGAAGGCGCGCGGCATCGCCGAGTACCGCCGCCACCTGCCCGTGCTGCTGGCGGCGCACGATGCACCGCCGCCCGCGATGCAGCCGCCCGCGCTGAAGACCGCCTGATCGAGGAGCACCCGCCATGCCCATCGCCCTCGATTGCCGTTACCGCCCCGGTGGCGCGCGGGACCGCCTGCCGATCCGCGCGGTCCACCTCGACTACATGATCGCGAACCAGGCGCGCGTGCTGCACGGCGGGCCGTCGCTGGCCGATGGCGAGCTGGTCGGCATGTACCTGCTGCTGGCCACCGACGACCCCGCGCAGGCCGACGACTTCCTGGCCGGCGAGCCCTATGCGCGCGCCGGGCTCTTCGCCGAGGTGCGGCGCACGCTCTTCACGGGCTACCTGCCAGAGCCGCGCGAAGGCTTCCTGCGGGAACTGCGGCGCGAGGCATCGCGCGGGGTCTCGGCATCGGACTGAGGCCGCGCGGCGTGCCTGCGCTAAAGTCCCCGGCCATGCCGTCAAAAGAGAGTGCCTCCCCCATGCCCCGCGATGCCGCCAGCGTTCAACCCGACGGCATCCTGCGCCTGAACGACTGGCTGCCCTACCAGTGCTCGGTCATCACGAACCGCGTGAGCGGCATGCTGGCGCGCATGTACTCGGAGGAACTCGGCATCGGCGTGGTCGAGTGGCGCGTGCTCGCCAACCTGGTCGCGTTCTCGCCGATGTCGGCGACCGAGCTGTCGGAGAGCACGGCCATGGACAAGGTCAGCATCACGCGCGCGCTGAACCTGCTCGTGACCAAGAAGCTGGTCTCGCGCCGCGTCGATGCCAAGGACCGCCGCAAGGTTGTGCTGCGCCTCACCAAGACCGGCGCCGACGCCTACGAGCGCGTGATGCCGCTGGCGCGCGCCATCGAGCAGGAGCTGACCAGCGCGCTCACGCCGCAGGAGCTCAAGACCGTGCAGGCGGCGATGCAGGTGCTGGTCGCGCGCGCCAACGCCACGCTGGACGACACGCGCGACTGGCGCGAGCTCGCGCCGGCCGACGCACTACCGGCGGCCGCGGCAGTCTGAATCCCCGCGCGGCCGGCGCCGCGCCTTCCCCCTTTGCGATCGATCCGTGCCTCGCGGAGGCAAGCGCGCGCCCGCGTGCCGGCGAGCCCACGGACAGAAGCAAGAAATCAATTTCTAAAAGAAACAGTTTCACATTGAAATGAATAAGCCTAGAATCTGGCCCACCCCCTAAAAAAGGAGACAAGCCATGATTCGACGCCGCGACATCCTTGCCGGTTCGGCCTGCGCCGCAGCGGGTGCGCTGATCCCGGTCTTCCCCCTGGCGGCCGCCGCCGAAACCCCGCCCACGCTGTCGAAGACGGCGCGCATCGTGATGGGCTTCCCCGCGGGCGGTTCGGGCGATTCGATCGCGCGGCTGCTGGCCGAACGCATCAAGGGCAGCTACGCGCCGGTGGTGCTGGTCGAGAACCGCGTGGGCGCGGGCGGGCGCCTCGCGATGGACCACGTGAAGGCGGCGGAGGCCGACGGCAGCGCGCTGGTGCTGGCGCCCGCCTCGGTGATGGTGATCTATCCGCACGTCTACAAGCGGCTGTCGTACGACCCGCTCAAGGACTTCGCGCCGGTGTCGACCGTGTGCACTTTCCAGTTCGGCCTGAGCGTGGGGCCGGCGGTGCCGCCCGAGGTGCGCACCGTGCAGCAGTTCGCGCAGTGGTGCAACGCCAATCCCTCGAAGGCCAGCTTCGGCTCGCCGGGCGAAGGCACGATGGCCCACTTCGCGGGCGTGGTGATCGGCAAGGCCGCCGGCATGAACCTCACGCACGTGCCCTACAAGGGCGGCGCGCCCGCCATCCAGGACGTGGTGGGCGGCCAGATCGCGGCCTCGGTCAACGTGCTGAGCGAGCCGCTGCCGTTCGCGAAGGAAGGGCGCATCCGCGTGCTGGCCACCACCGGCTCCGCGCGCTCGCCCTACCTGCCCGAGGCGCCCACCATGCGCGAGGCCGGCTTTCGCGATTTCGACATCCAGGAGTACTTCGCCGTCTGGGCGCCCGCCAAGACCCCGCCGGCCGTCGCGAACGCACTGGCCGCGCAGATCCGCGACGCCGTGGCCACGAAGGAACTGCAGGAGGCCTATGCAGCGCGCGCCTTCCTGCCGAGCGCGGTCACGCCGCGCGAACTCGACGCCATGGTGCGTGCCGACCTCGCCAAATGGGCGCCGATCGTGCAGTCCACCGGTTTTTCCATCGACAGCTGAAGCCAGGAGAATTCAATGACCCAGAAGGAACGTGCAGAGGTGCTCGGCACCGCGTTCATGGAGTTCGCAAGTCCCGACCCGCAGGCGCTGGCCGCCGTGCTCGAGCGCATGGGCTTTCGCACCGTCGCGCGGCACCGTGCGGGGCATGCGCTGCTGATGCGGCAGGCGGGTGTCGAGTTCATCGTCGGCACGCGCCAGGATGGGCATGCGATGCAATTCGCCGCCCACCACGGACCGTCGTGCGCCGGCATGGCCTTTCGCGTGGCCGACAGCGCGCGGGCGATGGCGCTGGCCCGCGAGCGCGGCGCGCAGCCGCTCGACGCGGCGGCGACGTCGCTGCTGCCGAACTGCGCGCTGCAGGGCATCGGCGGCAGCGCGCTCTACCTGGTCGACGACGCGGCACTCGCGGCGCTGCACGCGCAGTTCGAGTTCGATCCGGCCGCCGTGCCCGACACCGGCGCGGCCTTCGCGCCCTTCGTGCGCGTCGACCACGTCACCCACTGCGTGCACCCGGGCAACATGCCCCAGTGGGTGGACTTCTACAAGAGCATCTTCGGCTTCGAGGAGGTGTTCAAGTTCGTCGCCGGCGACGCGAGCAACGGCTTCGACACGATCGCGGTGCGCGATCCCGCGAGCACGGCCTGCGTGACCGTGGTGTCGCCCATGGGCCGCAGCTCGCAGATCCAGGAGTTCATCGACGAGTACAACGGCGAGGGTATCCAGCACATCGCGCTGTTCAGCGACGACCTCTACACCACCGTGGAGCGGCTGCGCGGTGCCGGCGTGGAGTTCCTGCCCACGCCCTCGGCCTACTACGACGCGCTCGACACCCGGCTGCCGGGCCATGGCGAGGACGTGGCGCGCATGAAGTCGCTGGGCATGCTGCTCGACGGCGCCGCCACCGGCGAGAACCCCGACGCGCGGGCGCGCTTCCTGCTGCAGATCTTCACGCGCAAGATGATCGGGCCGATCTTCTTCGAGGCCATCCAGCGCAAGGGCGACACCTCGTTCGGCGAGGGCAACGCCAAGGCGCTGTTCGAGGCCATCAAGCGCGAGCAGGCGGGCGCGGACGCGCACTGAGACCATGGCCTGGCTCGTCCGTTGCCTCTATCGACCCGGCGGCGCGCAGGACCGCCTGCCGCTGCGCGCCGACCACATCCGCCACATGCTGGCCTGGCTGCCCCGCACCCTGTTCGGCGCGGCGCTGCTCGATGCCGATGCGCGCGAGCCGACCGGGATGGTGGTCGCGCTGTCGGTCGCCTCGCGCGCCGAGGCGCGGCGCTTCATCGACGCCGAGCCCTACAACCGCGCGGGCCTGTTCGCCACCGTCGAGCTCACGCCGCTGGTCCAGATGACTCCGCCCCACACGCCCGAATTCCTGCAGGCCGAACTGCGCAAGTGCCCGTGAACCGTCCATGAACAAACCCATCGTCCTTCCCATGCGCGCCGGCATCGCCTCGCGCCAGGCCCACGCGGACATCCCGCCCGGCACCTACGAGCGCGAGATCGGCCGCGAGGGCTTCGGCGGCCAGGCCACGCACATGTACCACCGCCATGCGCCCACGGCCTGGCTGCGCTGGGACGGCCCGCACCGCCCGCGCGCCTACGACCTCAACCAGCTGCCCGCCACCGCGCAGGGCCTTGACGGCGCGCTCGACTGCCCGCTCGATGCGCCGCTGGTCGCGGGCAATGCCCATATGCGGCTGCGCTGCTGGAAGCCCTCGGCGCCGATGCGCCACCTGGCGCGCAACGCCGACGGCGACGAGCTGCTATTCGTCCACGAGGGTGGCGGCGATCTCTACTGCGACTACGGTCACCTGCGCCTGCGCGACGGCGACTACCTGCTGCTGCCGCGCGGCACCGCCTGGCGCTACGAGCCCGCGGCGCCGTCCTTCCTGCTGCTGCTCGAAGCCACGGGCGACAGCTTCCGCCTGCCCGAGCGCGGGTTGCTCGGCGAGCATGCGCTGTTCGATGCCGGCGTGCTCGACGTGCCGCAGCTCGACGAGGCCTTCATCGCGCAGCAGCACGCCGCGCGGCGCGAGTGGGCCGTGCGCATCCAGGCGCGGCACCGCGTATCCACGCTGACCTATCCGCACGACCCGCTCGACGCGCTGGGCTGGAAGGGCACGCTCGCGCCGGTGCGCCTCAACTGGCGCGACATCCGGCCCGTGCTCAGCGCGCGCTACCACCTGCCGCCCTCGGCCCACACCACCTTCCTGACGCAGCGCGTGGCCGTCTGCACCTTCTGCCCGCGGCCGGCCGAGACCGACCCGGGCGCGCTGAAGGTGCCGTTCTTCCATTCGAACGACGACTACGACGAGCTGCTGTTCCTGCACGCGGGCCGCTTCTTCAGCCGCGACGGCATGGGGCCGGGCGCGATGACCTTCCACCCCGCCGGCTTCCCGCACGGGCCGCATCCCGCGGCCTACCGCAACAGCCTGTCGGCACCGCGCACCGAGCTGCACGAGGTCGCGATCAACATCGACGCGCGCGATCCGCTCGACATCGGCCCGGGCATGGCGGCCTTCGAGCGCGCGGAGCACGCCGATTCCTGGCGCGGCTACCTCGATGCGCCTGAAGACAAGACCGAACAGGTGACCGCATGAGGCTCGCGACGCTGAACAACGGCCGGCGCGACGGCCAGCTCGTGGTGGTGTCGGCCGATGCGCGGCGCTGCCTCGCCGTACCCGAGGCCGCGCCCACCTTGCAGGCCGCGCTCGACGACTGGGAGCGCGCGGCGCCCCTGCTGCGCGCGGCCGCGGCCCGGCTCGACGCCGACCCCGCCGCGGGCCAGCCGCTCGAACTCGCGGCGCTGCTGGCGCCGCTGCCGCGCGCCTACCAGTGGGTCGATGCCAGCGGCTACCTGTCGCACATGGAGCGCGTGCGCCGCGCGCGCGGCGCCGAGATGCCGCCGTCGGCGCGCACCGAGCCTGTCATCTACCAGGGCTTGTCGGACCGCAACCTCGCCTGGTGCGAGGACATCCCCGCCGACCCGGCCTGGGGCGCCGACCTCGAGGGCGAACTGGCCGTGATCGTCGGCGACCTGGGCCCCGCGCCCACGCCCGAGCAGGCGCTGGCCCAGGTGCGGCTGCTGGTGCTGGTCAACGACGTCTCGCTGCGCGCGCTGATCCCGGGCGAACTGGCCAAAGGCTTCGGCTTCTTCCACGGCAAGCCCGCGAGCGCCTTCGGCCCCTTCGCCGTCACGCCCGACGAATTGGGCGCCGACTGGCGCGAGGGCCGTGCCTTCGGCCGCCTGCGCGTCGAGGTCAACGGCCAGGTACGCGGCGAGCTGCGCACCGGCGACGACCAGGACTTCAGCTTCGTCGACATCCTGCGCTATGCGACGCGTACGCGCGGACTCGGCGCGGGCAGCATCGTCGGCGCCGGCACGGTCTCCAACCGCGACGCATCGCGCGGCGTGGCCTGCATCGTCGAGCAGCGCACGCTGCAGCAGCTCGCGGGGCAGGGACCCGATGCGCTGGCGCCGTACCTGGTGCCGGGCGACACCGTGGGCCTGTCGTTCCATACCGACGACGGCCGCGAGCTGTTCGGCCGCATCGAGCAGAAGGCGGTGGCCGCATGAACGATGCCACCCTGGCCTGCATCGACGACCTGCGCGGCTGGCTCGGCGAGCGGCTGTCCACGGCGCCGGCCGTGCGCGACCAGCACGGCCGCGACACCACCTTCCATCCGGTGATGCCGCCCGATGCGGTCGCGTTTCCGCAGAACGTGGCCGAGGTGCAGCGCATCGTCGCCACCTGCGCCGCGCGGCGCGTGCCGCTCGTGGCGTTCGGCACCGGCACCTCCTGCGAGGGCCACATCGCGGCGCTGCGCGGCGGCATCAGCCTGGACACGCGCGGGCTCGATCGCATCCGCGAGGTCCGCGCGGCCGACATGGACGCGACCGTCGAGGCCGGCGTCACCCGCAAGAGCCTCAACGCGCACTTGCACGGCACCGGCCTGCAGTTCCCGGTCGATCCGGGCGCGGACGCATCGATCGGCGGCATGGTGTCGACGCGCGCCTCGGGCACCAACGCCATGCGCTACGGCACCATGCGCGAGAACGTGATGGCGCTCGAGGTGGTGCTGCCCGACGGCGAACTGATCCGCACCGGCACGCGCGCGCGCAAGTCCGCGGCCGGCTACGACCTCACGCGCCTGTTCGTCGGCGCCGAGGGCACGCTCGGCATCGTGACGGCGGCGACCGTGCGCCTGCATGCGCTGCCCGAGCACGTGGCGGCCGCCACCTGCGCCTTCGGCACCTTGCGCGCCGCGGTCGACACCGTGATCGAGACGCTGCAGGCCGGCGTGCAGCTCGGCCGCGTCGAACTGCTCGACGCGCTGCAGGTGGAGGCCGTGAACCGCTACACGCGGCTCGGCATGGCGGTCGCGCCCACGCTGTTCTTCGAATTCCACGGCAGCGAGCCCGAGGTCGCGCACCAGGTGAAAGTGGTGCGCGAGATCGCGGCCTCGCACGGCGGCCAGGACTTCGCGTGGGCGCACCGGCCCGAGGACCGCAGCCGGCTGTGGCAGGCGCGGCACGACATCTGGTGGGCCAACAAGGGCCTGCGCCCCGGCGCCGAAGGCCTGCCCACCGACGTCTGCGTGCCGATCTCCGAACTGGCCGACCAGATCGAGGCCGCACAGCAGGACGTGCGGGCCGAAGGGCTGATCGCGCCGATCTGCGGCCATGTCGGCGACGGCAACTTCCACCTGTGTTTCATGGTGGACCCGTCGGACGCCGCCGAGATCGCGCGCGTGAAGGCCGCCTATGCACGGATGATCCGGCGCGCGCTCGCGGTCGGCGGCACCTGCACCGGCGAGCACGGCATCGGCCACGGCAAGGTCGAGTTCCTGCGCGAGGAGGCCGGCGGCGGCTTGCGCGTCATGCAGGCGTTGCGCGCCGCGCTCGATCCGCTCGGCATCCTGAACCCCGGCAAGGTCACCGGGTTCTTCTGAGTTCATCGACCCCCTCAACCCCTGGAGATCTTCCCATGATGAAACGCCCCTTCCGGGTGGCGCTGCTCGCGCTCGTCCTCGCTCCTTTCGCCGCGCTGCCGGCGCACGCCGCCGATGCGCGCGTCAGCGTCACGGCCATCGTCGACCACCCCGCGCTCGATGCGGCGCGCCAGGGCATCGTCGAGGAACTCGCCGCGGCCGGTTACGTGGTCGGAAAGAACCTGCGCCTGGACTACCAGAGCGCGCAGGGCAACACCGCGACCGCGGCCCAGATCGCGCGCAAGTTCGTCGGCGACCGGCCCGACGTGATCGTCGCGATGTCCACGCCCTCGGCGCAGACCGTGGTCGCGGCGACGCGCGAGATCCCGATCGTGTTCAGCGCCGTGACCGATCCGGTCGCCGCGAAGCTGGTCAAGTCGTGGGAGGCCACGGGCGGCAACGTCACGGGCGTGTCGGACCTGCCGCTGCTGGACAAGCACCTGGCCCTGCTGCGCCAGGCGCTGCCGGCCGCCAAACGCATCGGCGTGGTCTATAACCCCGGCGAGGCCAACTCCGTCGCCGCGATCGCGCAGCTGAAGAAGCTCGCGCAGCCGGCCGGCCTGAGCGTGATCGAGAGTGCCGCGCCGCGCACCGTGGACGTGGCGAGCGCGGCCCAGAGCCTGGTGGGCAAGGTCGATGCGATCTACGCGCCGACCGACAACAACGTGACCTCGGCCTTCGAGGCCCTGGCCAAGGTGGCGGACCAGGGCCGGGTGCCGCTGATCGCGGCCGACCCCTCGCTCGCGGCGCGCGGCGCGGCGCTGGGCATCGGCACCAACTACCACGACCTCGGCCGCCAGTCGGGCAAGCTGGTGGTGCGCGTGCTCAAGGGCGAGTCGCCCGGCAGCATCGCCTCGCAGGTGAGCCCGACGCTGGAGCTGCTCGTGAACCAGGCCGCGGCGCGGCGGCAGGGGCTGGCGCTGTCCGACGCGCTGCTCAAGTCCGCGACCCGCGTGATCGACTGAGCGCCGGCCGGAGCATCGATGTCCCTCATCGCTTTCCAGGGCTCGCTCGAGGTGGGCCTGATCTTCGCGCTGGTCGCGCTCGGCGTCTTCATCTCGTTCCGGGTCGTGAACTTTCCCGACCTGACCGTCGACGGCAGCTTCCCGCTCGGCGGCGCGGTGGCCGCGACCCTGCTGGTGGGCGGCTGGCATCCGCTGGCCGCGACGGCGGCCGCCTTCGCCGCGGGCGCGCTCGCGGGCCTCACGACCGGCTGGCTGCACGTCAAGCTCAAGATCATGCAGCTGCTCGCGGGCATCCTCGTGATGATCGCGCTCTATTCGATCAACCTGCGCGTGATGGGCAAGCCCAACGAGCCCTTGCTGGGCGCGTCCACCGTATTCAACACGCCGCCGCTCGAGGCGCTGCCCGGGCCGTGGACCACCGCGCTGGTGCTGCTGGCCGTCACCTTGGCGGTCAAGTTCGCGCTCGACCGCTACTTCGGATCGGAGGCCGGCCTGGCCATGCGCGCCACCGGCGGCAACGCACGGATGGCGCGCGCGCTGGGCGTGTCGACCGACCGGCTGTCGCTGTTCGCGCTCGCATTGTCCAACGGCATCGTGGCGCTGGCGGGCGCGCTGTTCGCGCAATCGCAGGGTGGGGCCGACGTGTCGATGGGCATCGGCACCATCGTGATCGGGCTGGCGGCCGTGATCATCGGCGAGACCCTGCTGCCCATGCGCAGCATCGCCTGGGCCACGCTCGGCTGCGTGGTCGGCGCGGTGCTCTACCGCATGCTGGTGGCGCTGGCGCTCAACAGCGACTTCATCGGCCTGAAGGCGCAGGACCTCAACCTCGTCACGGCCGTGCTGGTGACGCTCGCACTCGTGATGCCGGCCTCGAAGCGTTTCCTGGCCCGGCGGCGCGGTGCCCTTGGCGCATCGAAGAAGAAGGAGGCCGGCGCATGCTGAAGGCAATGGACCTGCGCGTGACCTTCCATGCGGGCACGCCGATGGAGAACCGCGCGCTGTGCGGGCTCGACCTGAGCATTCCGCGCGGCGAGTTCGTCACCGTCATCGGCTCGAACGGTGCCGGCAAGTCGACCCTGCTCAACGCGCTCAGCGGCGACCTGCTGGTCGACAGCGGCCGCATCTTCATCGACGAGGTGGAGGTCACGCGCCTGAGCGCCTGGCAGCGCAGCGGCCTCGTGGCGCGTGTGTTCCAGGACCCGATGGCCGGCACCTGCGAGGCGCTGACCATCGAGGAGAACCTCGCGCTGGCCTGGCGGCGCGGCGAGCGGCGCGGGCTGCGCGCGGCACTGCGGGGCGAGCTGCGCCAGCTGTTCCGCGACCGGCTGCGCAGCCTCGACCTGGGGCTCGAGCAGCGGCTGAACGACCGCATGGGACTGCTGTCGGGCGGGCAGCGGCAGGCGGTGAGCCTGCTGATGGCATCGCTCAAGCCCTCGCGCATCCTGCTGCTCGACGAGCACACGGCCGCGCTCGACCCGAAGACCGCGGCCTTCGTGCTCGCGCTCACGCAGCGGATCGTGGAGGAGCAGCAGCTCACCGCGATGATGGTCACGCACAGCATGCGGCAAGCGCTGAGCCATGGCTCGCGCACGCTGATGCTGCACGAGGGCCGCGTCGTGCTCGACGTGAGCGGGCCGCAGCGCGCCGGCATGGACGTGCCCGACCTGCTGCAACTGTTCGAGCGCACGCGCGGCGAGGCGGTGGCCGACGACGCGCTGCTGCTCGGATGAGCCATGCGCGCATCGGGCTTTCGCGCGCCGCCGGCACGGCGCATGAAACATGCCGCGGCCTCCTCGCCGGAGGCCAAAGCGCCATTAAATATGCCGGCTGGACGGCTTAATATTTTCGCCAGACCATGACCCACTACCTGCAAGCGCACTGCATCGACGACTTCCGCGAACTGGCCCGGCGTGCGCTGCCGCGCATGGTGTTCGACTACATCGATGGCGGCGCGGGCTCCGAGTCGAGCGTGCGCGGCAACCGCAACGCCTTCGACCGCGTCCGGCTGCTCGGCTCCGCGCCGGTCGACGTCTCGCAGCGCAGCACCGCGATGCAATTGTTCGGCCGCTCGTGGACCCTGCCGCTGATCATCGGCCCCACCGGGCTGGCGGGCGCGGCCTGGCCAGGCGCCGACTGCTGCCTGGCGCGGGCCGCTCGCGCCTTCGGCATTCCGTTCGTGATGAGCACGGCCGCCACCGCGACCATGGAAGCCGTGGCCGAGGCGGCGCAGGGCAACGCCTGGTTCCAGCTCTACGTGTTCCGCGATCGCGCGATGAGCGCGCGCCTGATCGACCGGGCGCGCGACCTCGACTTCGCGGCGCTCGAGGTGACCGTGGACAACCCGGTCGCGGGCCGGCGGCTGCGCGACGAGCGCAACGGCTTCAGCCTGCCGCTGCGCTGGACCCCGCGCAAGCTCGCGAGCGTGCTCGCGCGGCCCGGCTGGGCCTGGCGCTCGCTGCGCGCCGGCGCGCCGCGGCTCGAGCTGATGGCCGGCGAGCTCGGCCTGCGGGCCACCCATACCATCGCGCAGACCATGCAGGCCCAGCTCGACCCGTCGCTGGGCTGGGACGACATCGCCTGGGTGCGCGAGCGCTGGCCCGGCAAGCTGATCGTCAAGGGCCTGCTCGATCCCGCGCAGGGCCGCCGCGCGCAGCAGCTCGGCGTCGATGCCATCGTGATCAGCAACCACGGCGGGCGGCAGCTCGACGGTGCCGTCGCGCCGATCGAGATCCTGCCCGAGTTCGCGAGCGAGACCGGTGGCCGCCTGCCGCTGCTGCTCGACAGCGGCGTGCGCACCGGCAGCGACATCGCACGCGCGCTCGCACTGGGCGCCACCGCCGTGCAGATCGGGCGGCCCACGCTCTACGCGGTCGCCTCGGGCGGCGAGCCGGCCGTTGCCAGGGCGCTGGCCCTGCTCAAGGAGGAATTCGAGGTCTGCCAGTGCCTGATGGGCGCCGGCAGCGTGGCGTCGATCGGCGCCCACATGGTGCGGGGGGCCGCTCCCGTGGCACCGCGACAGGAGACGGCATGAACATCGAGCGACTGCACACCGACGAACGCATGAGCCAGGCAGTGGTGCATGGCGGCATCGTCTACCTCGCCGGCCAGGTGGACCTGGTGCAGCCCGCGGCGACCGTTGGCGAGCAGATGGCGCGCATCCTGCTGCGCATCGGCGCGCTGCTGGCGCAGGCGGGCTCGAACAAGTCGAGGCTGTTGAGCGCCACCATCTGGCTCGCCGACATCGACGGCTTCGCCGAGATGAACCGCGCGTGGACCGACTGGCTGCCGCCCGGATGCGCACCGGCGCGCGCGACCGTGGGTGCGCGGCTCGCGCTGCCCGCGCTGCTGGTCGAGGTGGCCGTAGTCGCCGCCATCGGCACCGACTGACATTCCCTCCCTCCCTCGACGCCCATGAGCACAACCCCCGCGCACACCGCCATCAGCCGGCGCCAGACCATCGTCGCCACCACCATCGGCAACGGCCTCGAGATCTTCGACTTCACCGTCTACGGTTTTCTCGCGCTGGTGATCGGCAAGCTGTTCTTTCCCACCTTCAGTGGCTACGGCCAGCTGCTGCTCACGGTCGCGACCTTCGGCGTCGGCTTCATCATGCGGCCGCTGGGCGGCATCGTGATCGGCGCCTATGCCGACCGCGCGGGCCGCAAGAAGGCCATGACGCTCACCATCTTCCTGATGGCGCTGGGTTGCGCGGTGATCGCCTTCACTCCAACCTACGCGAGCATCGGCGTCGCTGCGCCGGTGCTGATCGTGCTGGCGCGGCTGATCCAGGGCTTCTCGGCCGGTGGCGAGGTCGGCGCCTCCACCACGTTGCTGGTGGAACATGCCACGCCGCGCAACCGCGGCTACATGGCGAGCTGGCAGTTCGCGAGCCAGGGCCTGGGCGTGATGCTCGGCGCGGTGGTGGTGGGCACGCTGACCTTCACGCTGTCGCCGCAATCCATGGAAAGCTGGGGCTGGCGCGTCCCCTTCTTCATCGGCATGCTGATCGCGCCGGTGGGCATGTACATCCGCCGCCACCTGCACGAGTCGCTCGAGATCGCGCCCGATGCGAGCGCGAAGCCGCGCGAGAGCAGCCTGCGGATCGTCTGCACGCAGCATGGCGGCACGGTGCTCGCGGCCATCCTCACCATGGTGGGCGGCACCACGGCCGCCTATGTGATCACCTTCTACATGCCGACCTACGCGGTGCGCGAGCTGGGGCTGGCGCCCTCGGTGGCGCTGTTCGGCGCGGCGATCACGGGCCTGATCCTGTTCGTGGTGTCGCCGCTGGTCGGTGCGCTGTCGGACCGCATGGGGCGCAAGCCGCTGATCCTCTGGAGCCGCGTGTTCCTCGTACTGCTGATCTACCCGGGTTTCCTCTGGCTCAATGCCTCGCCCACGCCCGCGGTGCTGTTCACCGTGCTCGGCGTGCTGAGCCTGGGCCTCGTGGGCCAGACCGCGCCGAGCATCACGATGCTGCCCGAGATGTTCCCGAAGGCGGTGCGCGCCAGCGGCATGTCGCTGGTCTACAGCGTGGGCGTGGCGCTGTTCGGCGGTTTCGCGCCCTTCATCAGCACCTGGCTGCTCGATGCCACCGGCAGCAAGCTCGCGCCGGCCTGGTACCTGGTCGCGATGACCGCGGTCTCCTTGCTGGGGCTGATCTGGCTGCGCGACCATACGGGCCGCGACATCGACGCGGCCGGTGCGCACGCCTGAAAACACTCGCCTCTTCTTCGAAGCTTTCCATGACCATCTCCCATCACGGCAGCGCCGCCACGCGGCATTTCTCGGGCACCTACGTCGAGGCCCGCGCCAAGTTCCTCGAGGCCGCGCACGCTCGCGGCGCTTCGATCGAATCCTTCGTCAATGAAGCCCATCGCGGCGCGCTCGGCGAGGAACTCGCGACCGACGTCGCGCTGCTGGGCACCATCGACGCCAAGAAGCTGCTGCTCGTGACTTCGGGAACGCACGGCCCCGAGGGCTTCTGCGGCTCGGGCACGCAGGTCGCGACCCTGCATGACGACGACCTGCTCGCGCGCCTGCAGCAGGCCGGCGTGGCGCTGCTGCTGGTGCATGCCGTCAATCCGCACGGCTTCTCGCACCTGCACCGCACCAACGAGGACAACATCGACCTCAACCGCAACCACATCGACTTCGGCGCGCCGCTGCCGGTGAACGCCGAGTACACCGACGTCGAACCGCTGGTGCTGCCCGCGAGCTGGCCGCCGACGCCGGCCGACGAGGCGGCCGTGGCCGCCTACATCGACAAGCACGGCATGCGCGCCTTCCGCGCCGCCGTCACCAAGGGCCAGTACGTCTCGCCCGACGGCCTGTTCTACGGCGGCACCGCGCCCTCGTGGAGCAACAGGACCATCCGTTCGATCCTGCGCAAGTACGCGGCCTCGGCCACCCACATCGGCTGGATCGACGTGCACACGGGCCTGGGCCCCTATGGCCATGGCGAGAAGGTATACCCGGGCCGCAACGCGCCCGAGGACCTCGCGCTCGCGCGCGCCTGGTGGGGTGCCGACGTCTTCGCGCTGTTCGGCGAGGACTCCGTGTCCGCGCATGTGTCGGGGCCGGTGGTTTCCGCCGCCTACGACGAATGCCCACGGGCGCGCATCGCGCCCATGGGCCTCGAGTTCGGCACCATCCCCGTCGACGACATGCTGTTGCGGTTGAGCGCCGATACCTGGCTGCGCCGCCATCCGGAAGCGCCCGAGTCGCAGCGGCGCGAGATCCGCCAGCAGCTGCGCGATGCCTTCTACTGCGACAACGACGAGTGGAAGGGCATGGTGCTTGGGCAGACGCGCGTGGTGCTGCTGCAGACCTTGCAGGGCTTGCGCGAGGCCTGACCGTTCAGGCCGTCCGCAGCCGCTCCAGGTCGGCGATCAACGCCGGCCCCGTCGGCTGCCATCCCAGGGTCTCGCGCGTCCACGCGCTGGAGGCGGGCAGGTCCATCCCCGCGAACATCGCGAGCCAGCCGAAGAAGCCCGGTGCTTCGTCGGCCGTGAGGGAGCGGACCGGCAGTTGCAGCCGACGCCCGAGCGCCTCGGCGATCTCGCGCATCGCCACGCCTTCCTCGGCCACCGCGTGGTACTTCGCGCCCGGCGCCGCCTTCTCGACCGCGAGCCTGAAGAGCCGCGCCACGTCGAGCACATGCGCCGCGGGCCAGCGGTTGAGGCCATCGTCGACATAGGCGCAGGCGCCCTTGTCGCGGTACATCTCGATCAGCGGGCTGATCAGGCCCTGGCGCGCCGTGTCGTGCACCTGCGGCAGCCGCACGATCGACACGTTCACGCCATGCGCCTTGGCGGCGGCATTGGCCGCTTCCTCCGAGGCCGCGCGCGGATGCGTGTCGGCGCCCACGGTCGGATGGTCTTCCTTCGCCGGCTGGCCCGCCACCGTGTTGGCGATGCCGGTGCCGGAGGTGACGACCAGCGGCCGATCGGAGCCCGCGAGCGCCGCGGCCAGCGCATCGATGACCCGGCGGTCGTCCTCGCAGTTCTGCACGAAGCGCGAGAAGTCGTGGTTGAAGGCCAGGTGGATCACACCGTCGGCGCGCTCCACGCCGGCGCGCAGGCTGCCGGCGTCCTCCAGGGTGCCGTGCAGCACCTCGGCGCCGGCGGCCTTCAAGGCGGCGGCCTTCTCCTGTGAACGGCTCAGGCCGATCACCTGGTGGCCGGCCGCCACCAGTTCCTTGACGACGGGCAGGCCGATGAAACCGGTCGCGCCGGTGACGAACACTCGCATGGGAAAGATCTCCAGGTTGGGTTGGCGGCCAGTCTCCGACCGCGAGCCATCCCGGTAAAGTAGTGACGTTATCGTGGTATGGCGGCTAACAGCATGAGCGCAATGGCAAACGGCAATCCGGCGGACGGCAATGCCCTGGGCAACTACCTGAAGGATCGCCGCGCCCGGCTCGATCCCGCGGCCTTCGGCTATTCGCCGGATCGGCGTCGAACGCCCGGCCTGCGCCGCGAGGAGGTCGCGCAGCGCGCCCACATCAGCGCCACCTGGTACACCTGGCTCGAGCAGGGCCGTGGCGGCGCGCCCTCGGCCGAGGTGCTCGAGCGCATCGCCCGGGCGCTGGTGCTCACCGAGATCGAGCGCGAGCACCTCTACCTGCTGGGCCTGGGCCGCCCGCCCGAGGTGCGCTATCGCCAGCCCGAGGGCGTCACGCCGCGGCTGCAGCGCGTGCTCGATGCGCTCCATCCCTGTCCCGCGCTGATGCGCACCGCGACCTGGGACGTGGTGGCATGGAACCGCGCCTCGAGCGTGATGCTGGTGGACTACGGCCTGCTGCCGCCCGGGCAGCGCAACATCCTGCGCTTCATCTTCCTCGACCCGCGCGCACGCGCCGCGCAGTACGACTGGCAGAGCGTGGCGCGCTTCGCGCTCGGTGCCTTCCGCGCCGACGCCACCCGCGCCGGCGCCGCGGCGCTGGTGCAGCCGCTGGTCGACGAGCTGTGCCGGCTGAGCCCCGAGTTCGACGCCATGTGGCGCGACAACGACGTGGTCGGCGTGCACGGAGAAGCGGTCAAGCACATCCGCCATCCGGTGCTCGGGCCGCTGGCCTTCGAGTACTCGTCGTTCACGGTCGATGGGCGGCCGGACCTCAGCCTGGTGGTCTACAACCCGACGACGCCGGGGGATGCGCAGAGGATCGGGGCGTTGGTGTGAAGTGGCTCTTCATCGCGCGGCTGCCGCGCGAGCCTTCCTGCGCGGCGGCTGCGTGTCCTGCAAGGCCTGCTCGACGGCCTCGCGCACGAAGGCCGTGAAGCTGCGCACCAGGGGCCGGATCATGCTGCGGTGGGGCAGCACCGCGTAGATCGTCTTGGCGCGCAGCGGGTTCCGGGGCAGCACCTCCACGAGCGTGCCGCGCGCCAGGTGCTCGGCCACATGGAAACGGTAGAAGTTGCCGATGCCCGCCCCCGCCACGCAGGCGCTGCGCAGCGCGTCTCCGTTGTCCGATAACAGCACGGCCTGCGGCCGGATCGATTGCCACTGGCCCTTGACCTCCAGGTGCCAGGTCTCGGCAACCTCCGAGAAGCGCGGGCACAGGCAGCGATGCCGCGCGAGATCATCGACCGAGCGCGGCGTGCCGTGCGACTTGAGGTAGTGGGGCGATGCGCACAGCACCTGCGGGCTCTGGGCCAGCACCAGCTGCGCCTGCTTGGTCGGCAGCTCCTCGCCGATGAACAGCGCGAGGTCGACCCGTTCGCGCACGAGATCGGGCACGTTGCTGTTCACCACGAGGTCCACGGTGGCACCGGGATGGCTCTCGAGGAATTTAGGCAGGGCCGGCGCGACGACCGCGGAGGCAAAGGAGGGCGGCGCCGTCACGCGCAGGTGGCCGCCGGCGGCCTGCTCGCCCGCGATGCCGGCCACGGCGCCCTCGAGCTGCTCGAGGATGTCCACGCAGCGCGCGTAGAAGGCCTCGCCCGCATCGGTGACGCTGATGCGCCGCGTGGTGCGGTGAACCAGCGCGGCGCCGGTCGCGCGCTCGAGCAGTTGCAGGTGCTTGGTGACCGAGGACGGCGCCATGCGCAGCTGGCGTGCGGCGGTCGTGAAGCTGTTGGCGTTCACCACCGCCACGAAGCAGCGCAGCGACAGCACGCTGGCCTGGTTCAGGAAGTCGGGCATGACCGATCATTGCATCGAATCTGGAAAAAGTATCTTCTTTCGTTTCCATATTGTGTGTAGCGAGCTCGATGCCGATCATTGCGCCAGCTTCCCCGCGACACCGAAGGAGACAAGAGATTGAACCCCCACCGCGCATGCGCGCCCGGCCGATGAGCCGCTCGATCACGCTCACGTTCGACAACGGCCCCACCTCGGCCGTGACGCCGCACGTGCTCGATGTGCTGGCGCGCCATGGCATCCGCGCGACCTTCTTCGTGCTCGGCCAGAACCTGGCCTCGAAGGAAGGCCTTGCACTCGCCTGCCGGGCGAGGGAGGAAGGCCACTGGATCGGCAACCACACCTACACGCACGACGTACCGCTCGGCGCCTCGTCCGACCCGTTCGCGCCGCAGCAGGAGATCGGCCGCACGCAGGCCCTGATCGGCGAGCTCTCGCATCCCGACAGGCTGTTCCGGCCCTTCGGTGGCGGTGGCGTCCTCGGTCCCCATCTGCTGAGCCGCGAGGCGCTCGCGTTCCTGCGCGAGGGGCGATTCACCTGCGTGCTCTGGAACTCGATCCCGCGCGACTGGGACGACCCCGAGGGCTGGCCGCGGACGGCCCTCGCGCAGGCACGCGGGCAGGACTGGACCCTCAGCGTGCTGCACGACTACGAGACGGGCGCGATGGCGCGGCTGGAGCCGTACATCGAGCAGGCCCTGGCCGAAGGCTTCCGCTTCCGGCAGGAGTTCCCGCCGGACTGCGTGCCGCTGGTGCGGGGCGTGCCCGTGCGTCCCATGGAGGCCTTCGTGTCGAACGGCCAGCCCTCTTCATTTCCCCAGGAGACATGACATGCAGAACGAACCCTCGAAGACCGGCGCGGTCATCGTCACGCCCGAGGAGGCCGAGGCGATCCGGCCCTTCGGCCTCGACATGCAGGTGCTGCTCGGCAGCGAACAGACGGGTGGCAGGCTCTCGGTGATCATGGCCTGCCACCGGCCCGGCGAGGGGCCGCCCGACCATCTGCACTTCACGCAGGAAGAATGCTTCTTCATCGTCGAAGGCACTTATGAAGTGACCGCGGGCGATACCACGCGCACGGTGGGCGCCGGCACCATCGTCTATCTGCCGCGCGGCGTCGTCCATCGCTTCCGGAACGTCGGCACCACCACGGCGCGCATGCTCGACTGGAGCGTGCCGGGCGGGCAGGACCGCTACTTCAGGGAGATCTCCGCGCTGGCGGGCCCCGGCTTCTCGGGCGAGAAGGTCGCGCTGATCAGCGAGAAGCACGACACCAACTTCCCCGCGCCGCACTGACGCTACCCGCGTCGTCCATGCAGTGATTGCAGCGATGCCGGGCCTCGCGCCGGCGCCGCGGGGACACGCACGCCCCGAGAAAAGGACTACCGATGATCGTCGAACAACGCACCTACCGCGTGCGCGCGGGCACCGTGCGCGACTACCTCCACACCTACGAGCACGAGGGTGGACTGGCGCTGCAGCGCCAGCACCTGGGCCGCATGGTCGGCTACTTCCACACCGAGTTCGGACCGCTCAACGAGATCGTCCACCTGTGGGCCTACGACGACCTCGCGGATCGCGACCGGCGTCGCGCCGCCCTGTCGGCCGATCCGCAGTGGCAGGCGTACGCGCCGAAGATCTTCCGCTTCATCGAGACGCAGGAGTCGAAGCTCCTGAAACCCGCGGCATTCAGCCCGAGCTATTGAGCGGCCGCCAGAGCCCAGGAGACATACATGAGCCATTCCTATTCCCATCCTCTTTCCATTCGCCGGCTGTTGGCCGCGAGCGTGCTCGCGCTGGCGAGCGTCGCGGCCACCGCCCAGGCGAACTGGCCGACGCGGCCCATCCGCATCGTCATCGGCCTGCCCGCCGGCCTGGCCGCGGACGTCATCGCGCGCATGTACGGCGAGAAGCTGTCGAAGGCGCTCGGCCAGCCGGTGGTCGTCGACAACAAGCCCGGCGCCACCGGCAACATCGCGCAGGACACGGTGGCCAAGGCGCCGGCCGACGGCTACACGCTGCTCTACGCAGTCTCGAATTCCTTCGTGAGCAACCCCCACGCCTTCGCCAGGCTGCCCTTCGATGTCGACAAGGATTTCGCGCCCGTCGCGCAGACGGTGCGCAACGGCCTGTACCTCGTGACCGCGAGGGACTTCCCGGCCAGGACGCTGCAGGAAGCGATGGCGCTGGCGCGCGCGGCGCCCGGCAGATACAGCTATGCCTCGTACGGGCTCGGTGGCTTTCCGCACCTGGTCATGGAGCTGGTCCTGGCGCAGGAGAAGGTCGAGATGCTCCACGTGCCCTACAAGGGCGGCGCGCTGACCGACGTGGCGGCCGGCACCGTTCCGCTGGTCTGGGCGCCCGCGAAGACGCCGCGCGAGATCGTCGTTCGCCTGAACGAGGAGATCACCCGTGCGAGCCGCGATCCCGCGCTGATCGAGAAACTGCGGCTCGCCTATGCCGAGCCCGTGGTCTCGACGCCCGATCAGATGGCGGCGGAGGTCCGGCGCGAGTCGGTGCGCTGGCGCCAGCTGATCCGCGACAAGAACATCCGCCTCGATTAAGCGAGCGGCCCGGTCGCTAGGTCTGCACGTACCCCACGCCCTTCGCGCTCGGCGCCGGCAGCGTCTCGCCCATCATCTCGCGCACGCTCGCCTCGATGGTGTGCGACATCGCATCGAGCGCGAGGTCGTTGGGCTCCATGCCGAAGGGTTCCTCGATCTCCGCGCCGAGCGCCTCGAGCGCGAAGAAGGTGTAGGCGATGAAGGCCACCACCACCGGCGTCATCGCGCCGATCGCATCGACCAGCCCGAAGGGCAGCAGCACGCAATAGAGGTAGATGGTGCGGTGGATGATGACCGCGTAGGTGAACGGGATCGGCGTACCCGCGATGCGCTCGCAGCCGCCGAGTGCCTCGGTGAGCCGGCCCAGCGGCAGCTCGATGGCCTGCGCGAGTTCGGGCGCGAGCCGGCCCTGCAGGCGCTGCGCCTGCAGCCATTCGCCGACCATCAGCAGCAGTACCGCGGGCTTGAAGCGCACGGACCGAAGCCGCGAGCAGTCCTCTTCCGGCAGCAGGCGCGCGAGGTCGGCCGCGGCATCGGTGCCGCGCAGTTGATGCCGCAAGGCATGCACGAAGGCGATGAGTCGCGCGACCGGCAGCTCGATGCCCTCGCGCGAGGGCAGCAGCGTGATCAGCTGGCGCACCAGCGTGCGCGTCTCGTTGAGCAGCGTGCCCCAGAGCGTGCGCGCCTCCCAGTAGCGCGCGTAGCTCGTGCCATTGCGAAAGCCCAGAAAGATGGCGAGCGTGAGGCCGATCAGCGAGAAGGGCACGAAGTTCAGCGGCACCTTCCACTGGAACAGCCGGCCGTGCAGCACGGTCACGAGGACCGCGAAGCCGGTGGTCCACAACAGCTGCGGCACGATCGACGACAGCACCGAGCCGTGCCAGACGAACAGCATGCGCAGCCAGTGGGGACGGGGGCGGACGATCATGGGGCGGCCATTATCGCCAGCGCCGCGGCCGGTGCGTCGTCGGCCTACAGGCGGCCCGCGCGGCGTTTGCAAGAATGCACCCGGCGATCTGTTCGTCGACCGATGAATGAACCAGGAGGAAGATACGCATGCAACACCGTCTCTCATGGCCGGTTTCCGGCCTCGCCCTGCTCGGCGCTCTCGTGGCCTTCCAGGCCCGTGCGCAAAGCGATGCCCAGGTCTATGACAACGCGATCGAGCAGGCGGCGCTCGTGTGTCCGGGCCACTCCGCCGAGCGCACCCGGCCCGGCATCCGCGCCGTGGGCGTCGGTGCCCTGCGCGTGCTCGCGCAGCGCCGCATCACCATGTGCCCCGACCGCCGCCTCGACGCCGCCACGCCGGTGGTCTGGTATGGCCGCGCGGGTGTCTTCGCGTGGAATCCCGAGGTCAAGGAGGCCGTGGCGCTGGTCGCGTCCAGGGTCGATGCGATGACGCGCAAGGACGAGTTCCCGGCCGACACGCTGGTGTGGAAGGCCGACGGCAGCGAGGCCAAGGGCGTGACCGTGCCGATGTTCGAGCGCAGGGCGCGGCCCGCTGGCGGCTGAGGAACCGGTCGCTCCCGACGCGCTTCACTTCGTGCGGCGGCGGTCGAAAAAGGCCTGCCGCCAGGGCATGACGCGCACCGAGGCGAACAGGCCGCCTTGCGCGAAGGGGTCGTCGCCGATGAAGCGTTCCGCGTCCGCGCGGTCGTCGGCGTCCACGATGATCAGCGCGCCGATCGCGCGGCCGTGCTCGTCGAGCACCGCGCCGCCGGCCAGCATGCGTTCCTGCCGCTCGCTCAGGTAGTCGAGGTGCGCCGGCTTGAGCGATTCGCGCAGCGCCTGTGCGTCGGGCTGGTCGAGCGCGAGGATGACGTAGGGCATGCGGCGCTCGGCTCAGCTCGGCGTGATGCCGGCCTTGGCGATGATCTCGCCCCAGGTCTTCATCTCGCGCGCGATGAAGGCCTGGAACTCCGCCGGCGTGCTGCCCACTGGCTCGGCGCCGTTCACCGTCAGCGCCTCGCGCGTGGCGCGCGTCTGCAGGGCCTTGCGCACCTCGGCGCTCAGGCGTTCCACGATGGCCGCGTCGGTGCCCGCTGGCGCGAGCACGCCGGTCCAGGCGCTGACGTCGAAGGGCTTGCCCGTGGCCTCGGCGACGGTGCGCACCTCGGGCAGCGAGGGCGAACGCCGCGCGGTCGACGCGGCCAGCGCGCGCAGCTTGCCCGACTTCACGAGCGGTGCCGCCGCGACCACGTTCGCGAACATCAGGTCGACGTGGCCGCCCATCAGGTCGGCCAGCGCGGGGCCGGTGCCCTTGTAGGGCACGTGCGTCATCGTCACGCCCGACTGCAGCGCCAGCAGCTCCATCGACAGGTGGTCGGCCGTGCCGCTGCCGGTGGATGCGAAGGACAGCCGCTTCGAGCGTGCCGCCGCGAGCGCGTCCTCGAAGGACTGGATCGACGAGGTGGACGAGGCCACCATGATGAACGGCGACTGCACCGCGAGGCCGATCGGCGCGAAGGCCTTCGCGGTGTCGAAGGGCATGGTCTTCATCATCCACGGGTTGGTGGCATGCGGCACGCTCGCGACCAGCAGCGTGTAGCCGTCGGGCGCCGCCTTGGCCACCAGTTCCGAGCCGATCAAGGTGCTGGCACCGGGCTTGTTGTCGACGAAGAAGGACTGGCCCATCGACTCCGACAGCCCCATCGCGATCGCGCGCGCCACCACGTCGGTGCCGCCACCCGCGGTGAAGGGCACGACCACGCGCACCTGCCGGCTCGGATAGGGCGCCGCGGCGCGTGCCGGCGGCAGGGCGGCAGCAGCGCAGGCGCCGGCCAGGGTGGCGATGAATTCGCGGCGGATCATGGGTGTCTCCAAGGGTGTTCCAGTGCGCGTGCCTCGGGGCTACGCGTTGAAATGCAGCCGCAGGCCCGGCTCGGGCCAGGGCAGCGAGGCGAGCTGCCCCGTGCCCGACAGCGTGACGTAGGCGGTCTGCATGGCCGGCCCGCCGAAGCAGAGATTGGTGACGTAGCTGTCGGGGAAGACCACCTGCCGCAGCAGCGTGCCGTCGGGCGCGATGACAGAGACCGCGCCGGTGATCAGCGTGGCCACGCAGATGTTGCCGCCGGCCTCGAGCGCGAGGCTGTCGAAGCGCTGGAAGCCCGGCAGTCCGCAGACGATGCGCCCGCCATGCGGCGAGGGAAAGGGATGCTTGCGCACCACGCCGGGCTCGACGATGTCGAAGGCCCACAGCCGCGCCGTCTCGGTCTCGGCCACGTAGAGCACGCGCGCGTCGGGCGAGAGGCCGATGCCGTTCGGCGACAGCAGCGGATAGGCCACCTCGACGATGCGCGAGCCGTCGGGCAGCGCGTAGTAGACGCCGCCGTAGTCGCGCAGCCGCGCATGCTTCTTGCCGAAGTCGGTGAGATAGAAGCCGCCGTTCGCATCGAAGACGAGGTCGTTCGGCGACGACAGCCGATGGTCGTCGCAATGCGTGTAGAGCAGTGTGTGCTCGCCCGTGCGCAGGTCGAAGCGGCGGATGCTGCCGCCTTCGTAATCGGCCGCGGGCCCGGTCGAGGTGAAGCGGCCCGGCACATAGGCGCTGCCGCCGTTGTCGCAGACGTAGAGCGCGCCGTCGGGTCCGATCGCCGCGCCGTTCGGACCGCCGCCGCAGTCGGCGACGACGTGGCGCTCGCCATCGGGCGAGATCCGCACGACGAGGCCCGCGCGCATCTCGACCAGCAGCACCGAGCCGTCGCCCAGCGCCACCGGCCCTTCAGGAAATTGCAGACCCTCGGCCAGAATTCTCATGCGTTCCTTCGTGCCGCCTTCGATGCCATGCGGCTCGAAAAGGGCTTGTCTCTCGATGATTCGAGCGCTGAAGATACGTGAGGGGCCGTGGCGGCTCAATCACAATTAACTCATGCGAGAAATGATCAAAAGTCATTGCTCGCGGGCGCGAGCCGGGGCTCAGACGGCGCGCTCGGACGGCGCGTTCAGGCGGCGCGTTCAGGCGGCGCGGATCCAGCGACCGGACGCGGGGTCCGGCGTCGCCGCTTCGCCGTTCACCAGCACCTGTTCTTCCGTCAGCCGCGATGCGCTCGAGGGATCGACGTCGAAGCGGATCCCCATCGCGCGGACCAGCGCCTCGTCCTCGATCGGCAGCTCCCAGGTCAGGAACACCTGCAGGGTGTCGCGCTCCGCGCCGAAGTCCTTGGCATCGAAGCCCTCGCCATCGCGCCGAATGACGGCATGCGGCTGGCAGGTGTCGAACAGCATCACCGTGCCGCGCGCGAGCGGAATGCGCACGCCGGCCGATGGAAAGTGCACGTCGAGGCCGAGGTCCTCGCCGAGGAAGAGGTTGCAGAAGAGCGCGCCGCCGTACTGCGCGCCGTCGTGGTGATAGCGCGCGCCGCGGCAGGCCATCAGCGCCACGTCGGCGTCGCCTGGCAAGCCGGGCAGTCCTCGTGATCGGGCCCAGTCGGCCACCGCCTGCACGCAGCGGCCGTAGTCGGGCCAGCGCGTTCTCGCGCGCGCCAGCGACAGGGGCTCGACGTCGCCGGGCTCGAGCATCAGCTGCGTGATCGCGTCGCGCCGCCAGTCGACCACCAGACGCGCCGGCGGCTCGGGAATCTCCAGCCGCGACGTGAGCACGACATCGCTCACGCTGCGGCTGCGCAAGGCATCGCCGTGCCAGAAGCAGCAGGTCAGGCGCTCAGGCATGGCGAGGTGGGAAAGGGACGGGAGCCATCGGCCGGCAGTGTAGGGCTCGATGGATGGCGAGGCCGCTCCTTCAAGGTCGCTCGGCGCGCCACCAGGCCAGCACGGCGCCGAGCAGCACCAGCACGGCCAGCACCGCGGGCACGGCGGCGATCGCGCCGTGAAAGGCCTCGGCCGCCTCCGCGCCGCCCGAGGCCAGCGCGCCGAACTGTCCGGCCGCCACGGCGTTGAGCATCTCGCGCGTCACGGGCTCGCCACTGGCGGCCGCGAGCCGCGGCGCCAGGGCCTGCACCAGCACCGCGCCCGGCACGATGGCGCCGAGCGCATCGCCGAGCAGCCGCAGCACGTTGAAGGTGGCCGAGCCGGTGCCGGCCAGCGCGTTCGGCAGGCTGGCCATCGCAAGGTAGTCGAGCAGGCCGTAGAGGCAGCCGGCGCCGCTGCCGCAGAGGGCTAGTGCCAGCCATTCGAGCGCGGCGGGACGCGAGAGATCGGCCCACGCTGCGTAGAGCAAGCCCAGGCCGATCGCCATCGCGAGGCAGCCGCCGACCAGCACGGCTCGCGTGCCGGTGTGCACGGCCAGGCGCGAGGCGAGGGCCGGCATCACCATCGCGGGCATCAGCAGCGCGAGCAGGGTGCGTCCCGCATGGTCCGCGTCGTGGCCGCGCGCTGCCTGCTGGTGCAGCGGCACGTAGATGAACATCGCGACCCACACCGTGGTGAACAGCAACGTGAGCAGGCAGGCGAACACGAAGCCGCGGTTGCGCAGCAGGGCGGGTGGCAGCAGTGGTGCCGGGTGCCGGCGTTGCGAGCGCGCGAACAACGATCCCGCGACGAGCGCGATCGCCAGGCAGGCGAGCACGGCGCTCGCGCCCCAGCCACGCTCGGCGCCGAGGATGCCGAAGGCCATCGCGGCCGCAATGGTCACGAAGCCCAGCACGGCGCCCACGAGATCGAAGCGCGCGCCCGCCGCCCGGCCCGCATGGCCGCGGAAATTCCACAGCGCCAGCGCAAGCGCGGCCAGCACCAGCGGCAGATGGATCGCGAGCGCCGCGCGCCAGCCGCCTTGCGCGGCCGCGGCGCCCGAGAACAGCGCGCCCAGCGTGAGCCCGACGCCACCGCAGCTGCCGAGCCAGCCGAAGGCACGCTTGCGTTCGGCCTCGCCATGGAACACGGCCGTGAGCGCGGCCGGACCGCTGGCCGCGAGCAGCGCGCCACCGGCACCCTGCAGGAAGCGCGCGGCCAGCAGCCATTCGGTGCGCGTGGCCAGCACGGCCATCAGCGTGAAGGCGCTGAAGATCGCGCAGCCCGCGATGAAGCTGCTGCGCTGGCCGATGCGGTCGGCGAGCGCGCCGGCCGGCAGCAGGAAGGCGGCGAAGCTCAGCACGAAGAGGTTGAGCACCCATTGCAGCGCGCCGAAGCCGATGCCGAAGGCCGCGCCGATCGGCACCAGCGCCACGCCCGCAGCGGTGATCGACATCGCGATCGCGGCCATCGAGAGGCAGGCGGCGGCCAGGGTGGCGCCACGTGTGGCGGCATCGGCCGGGGCCGGCGTCGGGGTGGTGAGAATGGAGGTCGGCATCGGCGGGCGGATCGTCAAACCGCGCAGGCTACGCATTCGCGGCGGCGGCCGCGATACCGGCACTGGCACGCCGCGTTGCAGCCGTGGAACGCGCCGCCGCGCCACGCTCGAGGGAAACGCAAGAAAGGCATCGACAGCATGGTGGAAGACCTCAACGACCTGCTCCTGTTCGCCCGCGTGGTCGAGGCGGGTGGCTTCTCGGCGGCCGAGCGCGAGACCGGCACGCCCAAGTCGCGCCTGAGCCGGCGCGTGGGCGCGCTCGAGAAGCAGCTCGGCGTGCGGCTGATCCAGCGCTCGGCGCACCGCTTCCAGGTCACCGACGTGGGCGAGCGCGTCTACCGCCACGCGCGCAGCATGGCCGACGAGGCGCAGGCGGTGCGCGCCACCGTCGACGAGACGCTGGGCGAGCCCGCTGGGCCGGTGCGCATCAGCGCTTCGCCGGTGTCGGGCGAGCTGCTGCTCGGCGGCTGGCTCGGCGAATTCAGCCTGCGGCATCCGAAGGTGCGCATCACGCTCGACCTGTCGAACCGCTTCGTCGATCTGCTGGGCGAACGCATCGACCTCGCGATCCGCTATGCGAGCCAGCCGCTGGCCTCGGCCGACATCGTCGCGCGGCCGATCGGCGTGGGGCGCATGGAGCTGGTGGGCGCGCCCTCGCTGCTGGCGGCGCATGGCGAACCCACCGAGCCGGCCGACCTGCATCGCTTTCCGGCGCTGGGCCAGGGCGGCGGGCCCGACAGCGTGCGGCCCTGGGCGCTGGTCGATGCCGACGGCCAGGCGCTGCTGCACCATCCGCAGCCGCTCTTGATTAGCGACAACTACCAGGCCCTGCGCGAGGCCGCATTGCGCGGCGCGGGCCTGGTGCAACTGCCGCTCGAGGCCTGCCGCGATGCGCTGGCCGATGGCCGGCTGCGCCGCGTGCTGCCGGCCTGGCCCTCGCTGGCCACGCAGGCCTACGTGCTGTACCCGAGCCGCAAGGGCATGAGCTCCGCGGTGCGCGCGGTGCTGGCCTTGCTCGAGCAGAAGTACCGCGAACTCGAGCCGCCCGGCGCGGCCTGAGAGGGCGCGCGCCGCCGCTGGCGTTGCAGCGGCGGCAACGCCCCGTTGCGTCCGCATGGCTCGTGCAACGCGCCGCGCGGCCCTACCTTCGAAGCTTCCTTGTCATCCCTCTTCGCGAAGAAAGAAGCTTCCTCATGAACACACAGAACCAGAAGATCGCCGTCGTCTCCGGCGGCTCGCGCGGCATCGGCGCCGCCGTGGCGCGCCGCCTCGCGCGCGACGGCATCACCGTCGCGCTGCTGCACCGGAGCAATGCCGCCGCGGCCGAGGCCGTGGTGCGCGGCATCGTCGCCGAGGGCGGCCGCGCATCCGCGTTCCAGGCCGACGTCACCGACGAGGCCGCGGCGAACGCCGCCGTGGCCGCCATTGTCGAGACCTACGGCCACATCGACATCCTCGTGCATGCGGCCGGCACCTTCGTCGCGGCGCCGTTGGGCGAGCTCACGCGCGCCATGTTCGTCGAGCAGATGGACACCCATGCGTGGAGCACCATCGTTCTGACGCAGGCCGTGCTGCCGCACATCCCGAAGGCGGGCGGCGCCATCGTCAACGTGTCGACCGACCTGGTCCACATCCCCGGTGGCGGCACCGCGCTGTATTCCGCGGCCAAGGGCGCGGTCGAAGTGCTCACCAAGGGCTTCGCGATGGAGCTCGGCGCGCGCAACATCCGCGTCAACGCGGTGGCGCCCGCCATCACGCGCACCGACATGACCTCGGGCATCCCGGCCGATCACCTGCGCGAGGAGACCGCGCTCACGCCGCTGGGCCGGCTGGCCGAGCCCGAGGACATCGCCGACGTGGTGGCGTTCCTCGCGTCGAACGATGCGCGCTGGGTGACGGGGCGCACGGTGCTGACGGACGGCGGGCGGATCTAGGTGCGTAGGCCCGACAGGTTGTTTCGGCGCCAGGTCGGGTCTCGAATGACCACAAGTTGGTCCGCCCTTCGTGCAGATGCTTTGCGCAAATCGTTGCGACGCGGGTGCCGTTAGCCTGAGTGCCACCTGACGGTTCGCGGCGGAGAAGGAAAGAACCGCGTTGGCGAGAAATTCTCTTCGCTGCTGTCAGCGCCGATTTCTCGGTGCCCGTTAGGTTCTTCCTGTGCTGCGGCGCACGCAGATCCGGAAGAGCAATGAGCAAGAGATCTTCATTCTTCGTTGTCGAAATTTCGGCGATGACGTTGGCACTCCTGGCCGCAGGTTGTGTCGTGCAGCCACCGCTGGTGTCCCATGCGACGGTCCAACCCGTGCCTGTCGCCGCCGTTGCTCCGCGTGTCGTGAGCGTGTATGTCGATCCGCCGCTGTATCAGCCCCCGCCGATTGCGGTGGCATGGGCCCCGCCGCCCATGTTGGTGGAGAGACCGCCGTCACCTCCCTTCGCGGGAGCGGTCTGGACTGGCGGCTATTGGACATGGCAGGGCAACTGGGTATGGGCCGCGGGACGTTGGGCCATGCCGCCCGAACCAGGCTATGCCTGGGTACAGCCGTACTACGAGCATCGCGATGGAGTCGTGGTCTTCATCACCGGCCACTGGTCGGGACCGGGCGTCGCGTTCATTCCGCCGCCGCCGGGTGTCAGTCTGGTGGTTTCAGCCGCGGCGGCAGGCGTGGTGGCCGGGCTCGCACCCATCGGACCGCAGGGCGTATTCGTTCCCGCACCGCCCGGCTCGCGGCTCGGCTTGATCGTGCCGGCACCCGTGGGAACTCCACCCGCGGTGGTCGTCAGCGCGCCGCCGGTGACCAACGTCGGCATGCGCGTGCAGAACACGACCATCTACAACGTGACGAACACGACGACGAACGTCACCAATGTCACGAACATCAACAACACGCGCACGGTCACAGTGGTGGCGCCCGCCAGCGCAACGGCCAGTGGCCGCTCCTTTGAAGCAGCAGTTTCGGCAAGTGCCCATCTGGCCGCCGCGTTGCCCTCGGTGGTGCATGCGGTGGCCCCCGTCCCGGAGAGCGCGAAGCCGGTCGCGGCACTTGTGCCTGGTCATCCGCCCGCCGCGGCCCGGCCTGTCGAGCCCGCGCGACAGACAGTCGCGGTGCCGCCGCAGATTCCCGCTGCGCCCGTTGAGGCGCATCCTCGGGTCGCGCCACCCCCTGTTGCGGCCAAGGCGGCCGAGCCCGCGGTGCCGGCCGCGGCCTCCGCTCGGCTGGCACCTGAAGCACCGCGAAGGGCGGAACCCGTGATCGGCGGACAGCAGCGCCCGCAGTCTGTTGCCCCCGCATCGATCGAGAGCGCGCGCCAGGTCAATGCATCGCGCCGATCGGATGAGCAACAGGCCTTGCGCATGCGTGAGTCGACGCCCAGAGAGCATCCGGCATCTCCTCCGCACGTCCAGGCGGGGCGCCCGGCGGCTTCGCCCGAGCATGTCGAGCAGCCCAGGAAGGAAGAGCACCGAGAGTAGGACAGCGGTACCGCGCGGGGCTGTTTGCCCGTCCGGTGGGCGCAAAAAGCTGCGTGACATGGTTTCTTGCGTTGCATGGCTCTCGTGCATGCATGCTGCGAGCAACGGACCCGAGCCATTGCGCGCACCTGCCGCGAAGAAGGCCATGCAAGTCGATGCCCGGCAGCACGAAAGCACGGCTGCGAGGCCACGTCGCATGGTCAAAGCAATTCGCCGTTGACGCTGTGCGCTTCGATCGCCCACCCACTGTCCGTGGCGAGCGGAGAGGCCGGGCCTTGCGCCTGTACCTGATCTCCGGGCTTCAGTTGCAGGCGCTCCATTCCCTGCGGACGGAGGTGAACGAAATCGCCGCTGTCCAGAACAACGCCATTGGCGGCGCCATGCTTGGCAAAGTTCAGGCGCACGACCTTCCCATGCACCTGCGTTTGCGGTTCGGCCGTTCTGGTCGCGCGACCGTCGACGGCCGCCAATCGCTCGAAGTGGTAGACGAAGTGTTCGCCGTCGCCCTTCGGCGAAGGTCCGGTTTCGCGGCCTTCGACGACCAGCGCCTGGTCGCGACGAAGGCTCAGCAACAGGGTGACGCTCGAGCTGTCGTGGGGATCGACCACGAACTGCGTGACGATGCCTTCCGTGTCGATCAACAGCCCTTCGATGCCGCCTTTGGGGCTGTAAAGCAGGTGCTGGAAGCGGCCCTCCACGGACCAGATGTCGTCGTGCTCGGCGGGATGATGGTGTGGCATTTGGAGGTTCTCGAAGCTCTTGTGTCGTGGGAAAGGTGCTGGCAGCTCTTTCAGGAGGCTGGTCGCACCATCGGGCGCGGCAGATGCGGTACGCGCTGCCGCCTTTCGCAGTAGCGCGCAACGTGCCAGCACCGGAATCCTTTGAAATCAACGACTTGAGACCGCCGTTGCTGCGACATCCGGATGATTCGGGGACAGCGGGCGTCCGTTTCCCGGACACCGGCAGCACCGCGCATCCTCGCATCGATGGCGCGGGCCGCGCGTGCATGGCCCGGGCGCCGCAAGGATGTCATCCCCGCTTCATGCGCACTTTCCACGATCCCTGCTTTTCATAAGAGGGGATCAGTCTTGAAACGCATTCTGAGCGCGTCCGCATTGGCGGCCGCGATGTTGCTCGCCGCCTGCGGCGGCGGTGGTGGTTCGTCGGTGGCCTTCATTCCGCCGCCCGCATCGGGTGGCGGCGGCGATACGCCCGCCACGCCCACGGCCCAGCCGATGGATCTGACGATCCTGCACATCAACGACCACCATTCGAACCTCGACAGCAAGACCAAGACCTTGCAGCTGCGCAGCGCCAGCGGCGGCGCGCCCGGTCCGGTGCAGGTCGACGCGGGCGGCTTCCCGCGCGTCGCCGCCGCCATCGAGGCACTGGCCGCGAAATCGACCAACGTGCTGAAGCTGCACGCGGGCGACGCGCAGACCGGCACGCTCTACTTCAACCGCGCGGGTGCGGATGGCGAGGCCGATGCCGCGCTGATGAACACGGTCTGCTTCGATGCCTTCACGCTCGGCAACCACGAGTTCGACAAGGGCGACAGCGGCCTGAAGAAGTTCATCGACTTCCTGCACAAGGGCGCGTGCAAGACGCCGGTGCTGAGCGCCAACGTCAACTTCGGTGCGAAATCCGCGCTCCATCCCTCGAAGGCGCCGGGCTACGTCGACAAGTCCATCGTCGTGCAGCGCGGCGGCCAGTCGATCGGCCTCGTGGGCCTGACGATCGCGGCCAAGACCAAGGCTTCGTCGAGCCCCGACCCCGACACCACCTTCGAGGACGAGGCCGTCGCGGCCCAGCGCGAGATCGATGCGCTGAAGGCGCGCGGCGTGAACAAGATCATCGTGATGAGCCACATCGGCTACGAGTACGACAAGACCGTGATCGCCAAGCTCAGCGGCGTGGACGTCGTGGTCGGCGGCGACTCGCACACGCTGGTCGGTCCTGCCGCGCTGACGGCCTATGGCGTGGGCTCGCCCGCGGGTGCCTATCCCACGCGCGCGACCGACAAGGACGGCAAGCCCGTCTGCCTGGTGCAGGCCTGGGAATACAGCCAGGTGGTGGGCGAGCTCAAGGTGTCCTTCGACGCCCAGGGCAACGTGACGAACTGCGCCGGCACGCCGCACGTACTGATCGGCGACGAGTTCAGGGTCGGCACTTCGTCCACCTCCACGCCGCCGCCGCTGGCCACGCCCGAACAGAAGACCGCGATCCTAGCCGACATCGCGGCGAGCGGCTTCCTGCGCATGACCACGCCCAGCGTGGCGGCCACGGCGGTGCTCAAGCCCTTCAAGGACAAGGTGGATGCGTTCACGAAGAGCGAGGTGGCCACGGTGCCGGTCGAGCTCTGCTCGCGCCGCGTGCCGGGTGGCGTCGGCAGCACCGACTACAGCCGCTCGAGCGCGGCCTGCAATGCACTGGGCGAGGTCAGCCTGCGCGGCGGCGACATCCAGCAGCTGGTGGCCCAGGCCTATGTCGACGTGGCCAATGCCGAGTACGGCGGCGCCGACATCTCGCTGCAGAGCGGCGGCGGCGTGCGCGTGCCGCTCAACGGCCGCGTGACCGCGGCGAACGTGATCGAGGTGCTGCCCTTCGGCAACATGCTGTTCCGCCTCGACGTTACCGGCCAGGAGGTCAAGAACATGCTCGAGGACGGCATGCAGGCGGTCTACGGTCCCAACGGTTCGACCGGCCCGTATCCCTACACCGGCAACCTCCGCTTCGACGTGAACGCGACCAGGGCCGAGGGCAGCCGCGTCACCAACATCGAGGTGCGCAATGCCGCCGCCAACACCTGGGGCCCGCTGGACCTGACGAAGACCTACAAGCTCTTCGTGCTGAGCTTCAATGCCACGGGCGGCGATGGCTACAAGACCCTGGCGGCCATTCCCGCGGCGCGCCGTCTCGACATTGGCGTGCTCGACGCGGACGTGTTCCAGACCTACATCGACCGTCAGGCCAAGGACGCCGGAACGGGGCTGCCGCAGCTGCGCAAGCTCGACGGGGCGCTGTACAGCACCAAGTCGTACGTGCAGCCCTGACGGGCCGAACCGGCGGGCCGCGTCGTGCGGCTCGCCGCTCCAGCTTCGCCGCCACCGGACAGACATCCGCTGGCGGCGAATTCCTTTTCAATCCAAGTTGGTGCAGATTCGAACCTTATCCCTACGAATTTCATTACTTTGGTGCATAACTTTGAGCCATTCGTGCATGAGAATGCACGATTTTGGTCATACCGCACCTTTTTGGAGATAGAGGAATGAAGCACGCCAGCGCCCAAGACTTCCTGGCCAATGTGGCCCAGCGCAATCCCGGGCAGCCCGAATACCTGCAGGCCGTGACGGAGGTCATCCAGAGCCTGTGGCCCTTCATCGCTCAGCATCCGCGCTACCAGACGCAGGCGCTGCTGGAGCGGCTGGTGGAGCCCGAGCGCGTGATCACCTTCCGTGTCTGCTGGACTGACGATCACGGCGACGTGCAGGTCAACCGCGGCTACCGCATCCAGCACAGCCTGGCCATCGGCCCGTACAAGGGCGGCCTGCGTTTCCATCCGTCGGTGAACCTGTCGATCCTCAAGTTCCTGGCCTTCGAGCAGACCTTCAAGAACGCGCTGACCACGCTGCCGATGGGCGGCGGCAAGGGCGGCTCCGACTTCAATCCCAAGGGCCGCAGCCAGGGCGAGGTCATGCGCTTCTGCCAGGCCTTCGCCACCGAGCTGTTCCGCCACGTGGGCGCCTACACCGACGTGCCCGCGGGCGACATCGGCGTGGGCGGGCGCGAGGTGGGCTACCTCACCGGCATGGTCAAGAAGCTCACCAACCGCGCCGACTGCGTGTTCACCGGCAAGGGCCTCTCGTTCGGCGGCTCGCTGATCCGGCCCGAGGCCACGGGCTACGGCAACGTCTATTTCGCGCAGGAGATGCTGCAGACGCGCGGGCTCGGCTTCGAGGGGCTGCGCGTGTCGGTCTCGGGTGCGGGCAACGTCGCCCAGTACACGATCGAGAAGGCCATGGCGCTCGGGGCCAAGGTGGTCACGGTGTCCGACTCCAGCGGCACGGTGGTCGACGAGTCGGGCTTCACCGCCGAGAAGCTCGCGGTGCTGATGGACGTGAAGAACCACCACTACGGCCGCGTGAGCGACTACGCCGAGCGCGTCGGTGCGAAGTTCGTCGCCGGTGCCACGCCGTGGCATGTGCCGGTCGACGTCGCGCTGCCCAGCGCGACCCAGAACGAGCTCGACGTCGAGGATGCGAAGACGCTGGTGAAGAACGGCGTGGTCTGCGTGGCCGAGGGCGCGAACATGCCGTCCACCATCGAGGCGGTCAAGGTGTTCGAGGCGGCCAACGTGCTGTATGCGCCGGGCAAGGCCAGCAACGCCGGCGGCGTGGCCACCTCGGGCCTGGAGATGAGCCAGAACGCAGCGCGCCTGTCATGGCCGCGCGAGGAGGTCGATGCGCGCCTGCTGCAGATCATGCGCAGCATCCACGAGGCCTGCCTGGCCCACGGGCGCCGCGAGGACGGCCGCGTGAGCTATGTCGACGGGGCGAACGTGGCGGGCTTCGTCAAGGTGGCGGATGCGATGCTGGCGCAAGGCGTCGTTTGAGAGACAGGGTCGAGAGACTTCATTCAGTTCAGAATGGATCCTTCGTGTTCGCGGAAGGGCCACTCCGATGAAGTTCTCGACCCAAGTCAAACCCATCAGCTATCTCAAGGACCACGCAACGGATATCGTCAAGGACATCTCGGTGAGTCGCGAACCGCTGCTGATCACGCAAGACGGGGAAGCGAAGCTCGTGGTGATGGATGTCCGCAGCTATGAGGAGCGCGAAAAGACGATCGCGTTGCTGAAGCTCCTGGCATTGGGACATCGCGAGATCGAGCAAGGGCGGTTTCGCGATGCTGACGAAGTGTTCGCTGATCTGGCTGGAGACAACCAAGGACAAGGCCTCTTTTCGTGAGCCCTCGAAGTTTGGCCGTCCTTGTCGATCGGAACGCCGCGCCGCTTGACCATCAAGTCTTCAAAGCACCAGCGAACCTGTAGCTGCCGAGCACCAGCCCCGACGGCGTCGTCTTGCTTCTGACCAGCTCGAAGGCGCGCGCCGGCAATCCCTGCGCGAACAGGCGCTTGCCTGTGCCCAGCAGCACCGGATAGACGATCAGCATCATCTCGTCGACCAGCCCGTGCTCGAGCAGCGTCGATGTCAGCGTGGAGCTGCCCCAGAGCACGAGGTCCGGGCCGGCGCTCGACTTGAGGCGGCCGACGCTCTCGGCGATGTCCGGCCCGAGGCCTTCGAACGGACCCCAGGCCAGGCTGTCGGGGCGATGCGTCACGACGTACTTGGTCGCCGCATTCAGGCCGTCCGCCATCGGCCCGCCCGGCGCCTTGGGCCAGTAGTCCGACCACAGGTCGTAGGTGCGACGGCCCAGCAGCAGGTCGAAGCGTTCGCCATGCGCGGTGAGGACTTGATCGCGGCCCTCGGGCGTGCGGTAGGGCGCGGTCCAGTCGCCGTGCGGGAAGCCGTCCTCGCTGGAGGACTGGATCACGCCGTCTAGCGATACGTGCTCCATGATCTTGAGCTTTCTCATGCGGGTCTCCTTGCTGGTGTGGGTGGTTTGGGAGTGGCGGGACCTTGATGGTGTCCGGTGTGGAGGCTCGTGATCGAGGAGGGATGCGCCGCCTTCCAGAACGCCTCGACCGCCGTGCCCATCGGCTCGCGCCCGCGGTACAGCCGCACCTGCAGCGGCACGACCCATTCCTCGCCACCGGCCGGCACCAGCGTTCCCGCCGCGATGTCCTCGTCGATCAATGTCCTCGGCAGCCACGCAATCCCCCGCCCATCGAGCGCCATGGTCCGCAGCACCGAGGCCAGGTGCGCGGTGAACACCACCTTCGGTGCCAGCGCATCGAGCCTGCGGCCCAGCACGGCCTGCGCGATGCGCCCCAGCCCCGATTCCTGGCTGTAGGCGAGCAGCGGCACGGGCGCGGCGGCGCTCTTGCCCAGCACATGCCGCGCGCGGCCCCTGGCACCGCGCGCGCTTACTGGCACCAGCGCATCGGCGCCAACCTGCGTCGACAGCGCTCCCGAGTTATCGAGAGAGTTCGCGGCCTCGGGATGCGCATGGCTCAGCACGAACTGCACCTTGCCCTGCGACAGCAGCAGCTCGCAGCGCGGCAACAGGTCCGACATGAGCTGCACCGGGCCCAGTGCCACGCGCGATTCGAGCGTGCGCAGCCAGCGCGGCAGGAAGGTGAACGAGAGCGCATGCGTGGCGGCGAGCCGCAGGGTCGCGGCATCGGCTTCGTTGACGGCGCGCGCATCGGCGGGAATGCGGTCGACTCGCGCGCGCAGTTCACGCGCGACCGTGCCGAACCATTCGCCCGCGGGCGTGAGCGTGGCGGGCTGGCCGCTGCGGTCGAACAGCTCGGTGCCCAGCCATTCCTCGAGCGCGCGCACGCGGCGGCTGAAGGCCGGCTGGGTCAGGTGGCGCTCCTCGGCCGCGCGCGAGAAGTTGCCCGTTTCGGCCAGCACCAGGAAGTCGTCGAGCCAGAGGAAATTCATGGCGGTGCTTTCAAGGCATCGAAGTCTAGAAAAAGGGCATTGGCCGGATCGGCGCCACGCGGCCACCATCGGGTCTTCCTCAGCTCCTGGAGACCTCCCGTGAAGATCGTCGAGATCCGCGAACAGACCCTTCCGATCAGTTCGCCCATCCGCAATGCGTACATCGACTTTAGCAAGATGACCCTGAGCCTCGTGGCGGTGATCACCGACGTGGTCCGCGACGGCAAGCCGGTGGTCGGCTACGGCTTCAATTCCAATGGCCGCTACGGCCAGGGCACGCTGATGCGCGAGCGCTTCATTCCGCGCATCCTCGAGGCCGAGCCCGACACGCTGCTCGACGCGAGCGGCCGCAACCTCGATCCGCACAAGGTGTGGGACACGATGTTCAAGAACGAGAAGCCCGGCGGCCATGGCGAGCGCTCGGTCGCCATCGGCACCATCGACATGGCGGTGTGGGACGCGGTGGCGAAGATCGAGGGCAAGCCGCTGTTTCAGCTGCTGGCCGAGCGCTACGGCAACGGCACGCCGAACCCGAAGGTCTTCGTCTATGCGGCCGGCGGCTACTACTACCCGGGCCAGGACCACGGCAAGCTCAAGGACGAGATGCGCAGCTACATCGACCGCGGCTACACGGTGGTCAAGAAGAAGATCGGCGGCGATTCGCTGGACGAGGACCTGCGCCGCATCGACTCGATCTTGAGCGTGCTGCAGGACGGCCAGAAGCTCTGCGTGGATGCGAACGGCCGCTTCGACCTCGACACGGCGATCGCCTATGCCAAGGCGCTGTCGCAGTACGACCTGTTCTGGTACGAGGAAGCCGGCGATCCACTCGACTTCGAGCTGCAGGCCACGCTGCGCAACTACTACGCCAACCCGATGGCCACGGGCGAGAACCTGTTCTCGATGCAGGATGCGCGCAACCTGATCCGCCATGGCGGCATGCGGCCCGACCGCGACTGGCTGCAGTTCGACTGCGCGCTCAGCTACGGCCTGGTCGAGTACCTGCGCACGCTCGACATGCTCAAGCAGCACGGCTGGTCCGCGAGCCGCTGCATCCCGCATGGCGGCCACCAGATGTCGCTCAACATCGCGGCCGGGCTGGGGCTCGGCGGCAACGAGTCCTACCCCGACCTGTTCCAGCCCTTCGGCGGCTTCCCCGACGGCGTGCAGGTGGAGAACGGCCACGTCACGCTGCCGCCGCTGCCGGGCATCGGCTTCGAGGGCAAGGCCGACCTGTACGCGCGGATGCGGGCACTGTCGGACTGAAGGGGCGATCGAGCGCGCGACCCGTGCGTCCGCTATATTCCGCCGGCCCCATCGCGGCCGGCGGGAGCGCAAGCCGTTGCGTCTCGCAACCCCTCAGGAGATCGAAGTGCATCCAAAGTTTTGCGGCCTCGTGGCCATCGTCGTGGCGCTGTCGGGCTGCAGCCTGTGGCCGAAGTCCGGCCCGTCCAAGGATGCGCCGAAGGCCGCGGCACCGAGCGAGACCTACCACTCGGACCGGCCCAAGTCCTTCACCAACACCGCGGGCGTGTCGGTGCCCGAGAACCTGATGCTGCTGTGCCAGTACCGCGTGGGCAAGACGCTGGCGGAACAGGACGAGAAGAACCGGCAGTCGACCACGCCGCAGCGGCTCGAGTACGGCACGGGCGCGAGCGCGCCGCTGAAGGCTTGTTTGTCGGCCTACGGTTACCTCGAGCGCTGAGCGCGGGACTCATCCCGCGCCGGGGCGCAGTTCGGCCGGTGAATCGGACAGCTCGCCGACCAGGAAGTCCCTGAAGCTCTCGGCCGCCGGCGACAGTGCGCGGGCCCGCGCGCAGAACAGCGACAGGTGGCGATCCACCGTCGGTGAGGTCAGCGGCCGCGACACCAGGCCGAAGGATTCGAGCATCGGCAGCACGCGGCTGGGCTGGGCCGTGATGCCGAAGCCGCCGCGCACCATGCCGAGCGCGGTGGTGATGAACGACACCTCGTGCGCCGGATGCAGCGCCAGCGCATCCGAGTGCTTGAACAGATCGGCCTGCAGCCGGTTCGTGAAGTCGGGCGTGAGGCTCACGAACGGATGCTGCAGCGCCTGCGCCCAGCTCACGCGGGCGCGCGCGGCCAGCGCATGGTCGCCCGGGCACACCAGCCGGATGCGATCGCGCATCAGGCTTTGCTGCAGCAATTCGGGCGGCGTCGGGCGCTGCGGCGCGATGCAGAGGTCGGCCTCGCCGCTCACGACCCGCGCGGTGGCCTGCTGGTTCAGCGAATCGAGCACGTAGACCGCGATCGCCGGATACCGGCGGCGGTAGCGATGGATCATTTCGGGCAGCGTCGTCGCCGCATAGAGCGGCGTGCAGGCGATGCGCACCGTGCCGCGCTTCTTCTGCTCGAGGTCCTGCGTGCTCTCGAGCGCGCGAGAGAGATCGTCGAGCACCTGCCGCGCGAGCGGATAGAACTCGCTGCCCGCCAGCGCGAGGGCGGTCGACCGCGTCGTGCGGTCGAACAGCCGCACTCCCACGTTGCGTTCGAGATCGCGGATCAAGAGGCTCAGCGCCGAAGGCGTGAGATGGAGCCGGCGCGCCGCCGCGGCAAAGCTGCCGGCATCGGCGATGGCGACGAAGGCGCGCAACTGGCGCAGGGACACGTTTCCGATATTCATAAGACAAGCTCAACAGGGCCTAAAAAAGTCTAGCTTGTCTTAGCAATACCCGCTACCTACGATGCCCTTCATCCGAGACCAACACGAAGCGATTCCACGATGCTGCGATTCGATCCCAACCTGCGGTGGCTGTTCACCGAATACCCGATGCTCGAGCGTTACGAGGCGGCCGCCAGGGCCGGCTTCCGCGGCGTGGAGGTGGCCTTTCCCTACGAATACCCGGCACGCGAGATCGCGGCCCGGCTCGAGGCCAACGGGCTTGCGCTGGTGCAGATCCTCTCGCCCTTCGACTGGGACGCCGGCGAGCGCGGCTACGCGGCGCTGCCGGGACTCGAGGCGCGCTTCCGGCAGAGCATCCACACCGCGATCGACTACGCGGCGCAGGTGGGCGGTGCGATGATCCACGTGATGCCCGGCAACATCGGGCGGGACATGGACCGCGCGCGCTGCATGGACCTGTTCAAGGAGAACATCGCCTGGGCCGCCGACCAGGCCCGCGCCAGCGGGCTCACGCTGATCCTCGAGCCCTGCTGCCGCGCGCGCTTTCCCGACTTCCTCTATCACCGCATCGAGGAGGGCGTGGCGGTGGTCGAGGCGCTGGGCCGCGGCAACGTGAAGCTGTGCTTCGACACCTTCCACATCCAGACCGAGCAAGGTGCCATAGCCGAACGCCTGAAGGCCGCATGGCCTCACATCGGGCACATCCAGGTCGGCAGCGTGCCGGGCCGCAACGAACCGGGCACCGGCGAGATCCGTTTCCCCTACCTGTTCGAACTGATCGAGCAGATGGGTTGGGAGGGATGGATCGGCTGCGAGTACGCGCCTTCAGGCCACACGCTCGACACGCTGCAATGGGCCGCCGATCACGGCATCCGCGATCCGCGCACGCCAGCGGCCGCGCACTGAACACAACCACGAGGAGACGACCGCGATGCTCAGCGCCGCCGACAACGACATGCTCACCCGCACCGGGGCCCAGACACCGATGGGCCAGTTCTTTCGCCGCTTCTGGCAGCCCGTGGCGCTGTCGCGCGAACTGCCGGAGCGCGACGGCGCGCCGATGCGCGTGAACATCATGGGCGAGAGGCTGGTGGTCTTCCGCAACAGCGAGGGCGTGGTCGGACTGGTCGACGCGCGCTGCCCGCACCGCGGCGCGGACTTGTACTTCGGACGCAACGAGAACTGCGCGATCCGCTGCGTGTTCCATGGCTGGCAGTTCGACCTGCAGGGGCGCCCGGTGGAGCTGCCCAACGTGCCGCCCGGCGCGAGCTACCACCAGACGCTGCGGCTCAAGGCCTACCCGACGCGCGAGCACGGCGGCGTGGTCTGGGCCTACATGGGACCCGATCCGTGGGAGCGCGAACTGCCCGAACTGCCGCAGCTCGAGTTCGCGGCCTTGCCGGAGTCGCACCGCTACGTCACCAAGAAGCTGCAGGAATGCAATTGGGCGCAATCGATCGAGGGCGCGCTCGATACCTCGCACTTCTCGTTCCTGCACATGCCGGCGCCGGGCGTGCCCTCGAACGCGAACCCCGACGCGCCGGCCGACGAGAAGCGCCTGCGCTGGATCCGCGAGGATCCGTTGCCGCTGTTCTCGATCCTCGAGCACGAGGTCGGCTTCGTCGTGGGTGGCGCGCGCCGCGCCGACGATGGCGTGCGCTACTGGCGCAGCGCGCAGTTCGCGCTGCCCTCGCACAGCACCACGCCCTCCACGCTGCCCGGCGAGACCCACTTCGGCTACACCTGGGTGCCGATCGACGACGAGAACTGCTGGATCTACACCTATGCGTGGAATCCGGATCGCCCGCTCGGCGAGGAGGAGGTCGCGAAGTTCAAGGAAGGCCACGGCGTGATCGCGGAGGTGGACGCGGACTTCATTCCGATCCGCAACCGCTCGAACGAATACCTGATCGATCGCGTCCACCAGAAGCACATCAGCTTCACCGGCGTGCGCGGCGTGGCCGAGCAGGACGCGATGATCCAGGACAGCCAGGGCCGCATCGCGGATCGCACGCAGGAGCACCTCTCGGCCTCCGATGCCGCCGTGGTGCGCTTTCGCCGCACCGTGCTCACGGGTGCGAAGGCACTGGCGCGCGGCATCGAGCCCGAGGCGCCGCTGCGGCACGAGGCCTACCGGCTGCGCTCGGGAAGCTGGTTCGCTTCCGAGGGCGTGTCCTTCGAGCAGGTGATGCTCGAGCGCTTCGGCGACACCGTCGGCCGCATCGCGGCGGCGCCGGGCGCACCGAGCGCCGAGGAGGCCGCCAGCGCTCGCTAGCTTTTTCCGCTTCCCCGTTCCCGACAAGAAATCCTGGAGACAAGACACGATGAACCCCCTGAAGAAGTTCCGCTGGTCCGCCGCGCTGGCGTTCGCGGCCTGCGCGCTGGTCGGTGCCGCCACCGTCCATGCGAGCACCTACCCGTCCAAACCCATCAAGCTGATCATTCCCTACGCGGTCGGCGGCTCGACCGACCAGACGGGGCGGCTCATGGCCAAGTCGCTGTCCGAACGGCTCGGGCAGGCCGTGGTGGTCGAGAACCGCGCGGGCGCCGGCGGCACCCTGGGCCAGGACTTCGTGGCCAAGGCATCGGCCGACGGCTACACGCTACTGTTCAGCGCCGCGGGTCCGCTCACGGTGACGCCGCACACCTATGCGAAGCTGAGCTACGACCCGGTCAAGTCCTTCGAGCCGATCGCGCTGGTGGCCACGCAACCGCTGCTGCTGGCCGTGAAGCCTGGCCTCAAGGCCGACAGCGTGGCCGAATTGATCGCGCAGGCCAAGGCCAACCCCGGCAAGCTGTCGTACGGATCCTTCGGCAACGGCAGTGCCGCGCACCTGGCCGGCGAGTACTTCAAGACGCTGTCCGACGTGGACATGGTGCACGTGCCCTACAAGGGCAGCGGGCCCGCGCTGGTCGACCTGGTGGCGGGGCAGATCGACCTGATGTTCGACGTCTTCAGCACCTCGGCGCCGCTGGTCAAGGCCGGCAAGCTGCGCGCGCTCGCGATCACCTCCACCGAGCGCTCGCCGCAGTTCCCGCAGGTACCGACCATGCAGCAGGCCGGGGTCGCGGGCTTCGAGGCCGGCACCTGGTTCGGGCTGCTGGCGCCGGCCGGAACGCCGCGGCCCGTCATCGACAAGCTCTCGGCCGCGGTCAACGCGGCGCTCGGCGAGAAGGAACTGCAGGAGACGCTGGCCTCGCAGGGCGCGAGCGTGCGCGGCGGCACGCCCGAGCAGTTCAGGAGCTACTTCCTGGCCGAGTACGACAAGTGGGGCCGCATCGTGAAGTCGGCCGGCGTCACGGCCGACTGAGCGCGACGCCTCTTCCGTTTTTCTTCCACCCGCCCCTCGTCAGGGGGCCGCTTTCCGTCATGAAACTTCTGAGCTATTCCCACCAGGGACGGGCGCGCTGGGGCGCGCTCGTCGATGAACGCATCGTCGACCTGCAGGCCGCGTCGCAGGGGCGCTGTCCCACGCTGCGCAGCGCGCTCGCCCAACTGGACCTGCCCGCGATCGAGGTCTTGGCCAGGAGCGCCGTCCCCGGCGTCGCGCTCGGCGAGGTGACGCTGCTGCCGGTCGTGCCCGACGCGCCGCGCATCTTCTGCATCGGCCTCAACTACGAGGAGCACCGCGTCGAGGCGCGGCGCGAGAAGACCGGCCAGCCGACCGTGTTCCTGCGCGTGGCGTCCTCCCAGGTCGGCCACGGCCAGCCGATCGTGCTGCCGCGCGAATCCACCTGCCTCGACTACGAGGGCGAGATCGCGATCGTCATCGGCCGCGGCGGCCGGCGCATCCGCGAGCAGGATGCCTGGACGCACGTGGTCGGCTATGCGCCCTACAACGATGCCTCGGTGCGCGACTGGCAGGCCCATACCACGCAGTGGACGCCGGGCAAGAACTTTCCCGCCACGGGAGGCTTCGGGCCCTGGATGGTCACGCGCGGCGAGATCGCCGACGGGCAGGAACTGGGACTGGCCACGCGGCTCAACGGCGAGGTGGTGCAGCAGGCGACGACCGCGCAGCTGATCTTCCCGATGCCCACCCTGATCGCCTACATCTCGACCTTCACCGCGCTCGAGCCGGGCGACGTGATCGTGACCGGCACGCCCGGCGGCGTGGGCTTCAAGCGCCAGCCGCCGCTGTACCTGCGCGCGGGCGACGTGGTGGAGATCGAGGTGGACGGCGTGGGCATCCTGTCGAACGCCGTGCAAGCCGAATGACCGGCACGCGGCCGATCGAGGCGCGCATCGCCGCGCGCGCGAGCGTGGCGCCGGACATCTGCGCCCTCGAGATCGAGGCGCGCGACGGCACGCCGCTGCCGGCCTTCGATGCCGGGGCCCACATCGATGTGCATGTCGATGGCTTCGTGCGGCAGTACTCGCTGCTCGGCGCGCCGTGCGCGGCGCCCGCGCGCTATCGCATCGCGGTGCTGAAGACCGCCGCCTCGCGCGGCGGCTCCGAGGCGGTGCACGCCCGGCTGCAGGCGGGCAGCGCGCTGCGGATCTCGGTACCGAGGAACCTGTTCCCGCTGCAGCCGCAAAGCCCATGGTCGCTGCTCGTCGCGGGCGGCATCGGCATCACGCCGCTGCTGAGCATGGCGGCGGCACTGCATGCGGCGGGCTCGCCATTCGAGCTGCACTACTGCGCGCGCTCGCGCGGCGCCATGGCTTTCGTCGACGAGTTGCTGCGCTCGCCGTTCGCGCGCGCAGTGCACTTGCATCCGGACGACGAGAGGGCGTTCGATGCCGCGCGGGTGCTGGCCGGCCGGCCCGGCGACGCGCGGCTCTATGTCTGCGGCCCGCAGGGCTTCATGGACCATGTGCTGCACACCGCGAAGGCCGCGGGCTGGGACGAGCGCAGGTTGCACCACGAGTCCTTCCAACCGGTGGCAGCGGCCCACGGCGATCGCGGCTTCGAACTGGTCGCGGCGCGCAGCGGCAGGCGCATCGCGGTCGCGGCCAACGAGACGGCGCTGCAGGCGCTGCGGCGCGAGGGCATCGAGATCGCATCGTCCTGCGAGCAAGGGGTCTGCGGAAGCTGCCTCACACCGGTGCTCGAGGGCCGGGTCGAGCACCGCGATGCCTTTCTCACGGCGCAGGAACAGGCGCTGCACGACCAGTTCCTGCCGTGCTGTTCGCGCGCGCTCGGCGAGGTGTTGACGCTCGATCTCTGAGGCCGTCGCGGGCCGGGCTGCGAGGGGCGGCGCGTCGGCTCGCCACCCTAGAATCGCCGCATGGCATCTCCAGCGGCTTCTTCATGATCGGTTCCGGCGGCAGGCCCACCAGCAGGGACGTCGCGCGGCTCGCGGGGGTGTCGCAGGCGACGGTGTCGCGCGTGCTGCAGAACTCGCCGCTGGTGCAGCCGGCCACGCGCCAGGCGGTGCTCGATGCGATCGCGCAATCGGGCTACGCGCCCAACGCGGCCGCGCGCTGGATGCGCACCAGGCGCACCGGCATCATCGCGCTGGTGGTCGCCAACCTCGCGGTCAATCCGCTCTACCCGGCGATGCTGCAGTTGCTCTCCGCGGCGCTGCGCAAGCGCGGCCTCTCGGCCTCGGTCTACGAGGAAGAAGACTTCAGCGACGCGACCATGCGCGTGATGGTCGAGAGCGGCGTGGACGGCGTCATCACCACCACGGCCACCGAGGCCTCGCTGCCGCTGCTCGAGCGCATCGCGCAGAAGGTGCCGCTGGTGCTGCTGCATCGCACCGTGGGCTCGGATGCCTTCGACCAGTTCTCGAGCGACAACCGCGCGAGCGGTGCCTCGACCGCGGGCTTCTTCGTGGACCATGGGCGCACGCGGATCGGCCTGATCTCGGGCCACGACCTGCCGAGCACCTTGCGCGAGCGCGAGCAGGGCTTCGTCGAGGAGCTCGCGCGGCGTGGTGTCGCGCTGAGCCCGGGCGCGGTGACGCGGGTGCCGAAGTTCTCCTATGCCGCGGGCCAGGATGCGGCGCGCGCGATCCTGCAGTCGGGCCGTGTCGATGCGATCTTCGGCGTCAACGACATCGTGGCGATCGGCGCGCTCGACGGCGTGCGCTCGCGGGGGCTCGCGGTGCCGCGCGATGTCTGGGTGGTGGGCCACGACGACGTGCCGATGGCCGCCTGGGACAGCATCGCGCTCACGACGGTCTCGCAGTCGCGCGAGGCGATGGTGGAGGCCGCCGTCGCGCGGCTGTGCGCGCGGCTCGACAACCAGCAGATGGAGCCGGCGCGCGTGGTGCTCCCGCACGCGTTCATCGTGCGGGGCACGGCCGGCTGATCAACGCCTCGCGGCTCAGTCCAACGTGATGTTGTTCTCGTGGGCCACCTTGCCCCACTTCGCGACTTCGTTCTTCAGGTAGCTCGCGAACTCCTCGGGCGTCGAGCCGACGATGTCCGCGCCCATCGACGTGAGCTTGGCGGCCGTCTCCGGCTGCTTGAGGATCTTCACGATCTCGGTGTTGAGCCGCGTGACGATCTCGGGCGGCAGGTTGGCCGGACCCATCACGCCGCCCCACGAGTTGGCCTCGAAGTTCGGGATGCCGCCTTCGGCCACCGTGGGCACGGAGCTCAGCGCCGACGAGCGCTTGGCGCCGGTCACCGCGATCGGCTTGAGCAGCCCGCTCTTGATCTGCGACATGCCGCCGATCACGGTCGGGAAGATCACGCTCACGTTGCCCGCGATGGTGTCTTGCAGGCCGGGCGCATCGCCCTTGTAGGGCACGTGGACCATCTTGAAGTTCGCCATCGACTTCATCATCTCGCCCGCGAGATGGTTGGCCGATCCGTTGCCGGCCGAGGCATAGGTCAGCTTGTCGGGATGGGCCTTGGCATAGGCGATCAGCTCCTTCATCGAGTTCACCGGCATCGACGGCTGCACCAGCACCACCAGCGGCACCACCGAGGTCAGCGTGATCGGCGTGAAGTCCTTGATCGCGTCGTAGGGCAGCTTGCGGTAGACGGCCGGGTTGATCGCGTTGGGCCCAAGGTTGGCCATGAGGATGGTGTAGCCGTCGGGTGCCGACTTGGCGACGTACTCGAGCGCGATCAGGCCGTTGGCACCGGGCCGGTTCTCGACCACGAAGGCCTGGCCCAGCGCCTCGGTGAGCTTCACGCTGAGCAGGCGCGCCGTCACGTCGGAGGCGCCGCCGGGCGGGTAGGGCACGACGAAACGCACGGGCTGCTTGGCCGGCCAGGCCTGGGCCAGCGCGGCGGCCGACACCACCAGCGAGGCCACGCACAGGCCCGCGGCGCGCCACAGGGAGCGGGCCTTCATGCGGCCACCGTCGCGGTCGAGGCCGCGGGCAGCGGCAGGTCCAGCGTCGTGGTGCGCCGCAGCTCGCGCCGGTACTTCTTGTCGTCGAAGGGCCGCGCGCGGTGCATGGTGGTGCGGTTGTCCCAGATCACGAAGTCGTGCACCCGCCATTCGTGTCGGTAGATGAACTGCGGTTGCGTCGCATGCTCGCTGAGGTCGCGCAGGATCAGCCGGCCCTCGGGCACGGCCATGTCGACGATGTGCGAGGCATGCGAGGCGAGGTAGAGCGAGCGTCGCCCGGTGCGCGGCAGGGTGCGCGCCAGCGGATGCACCGCGCCCTTGAGCCGCTGCTTCTCTTCCTCGGAGAACTCGAAGCCCATGATCTGGCGCGAGTAGGCGATCGAATGGAAGACCTGCAGCCCTTCGATGGCGGCCTTCGTCGCGTCGTCGAGCGCGTCGTAGGCGGCGCGCATGTCGGCGAACTCGGTGTCGGCCCGCACCGGCGGCACCACGCGCGCCGACAGCATCGAGTAGCGCCCGGGCGGGTTCTCGAACGAGGCGTCGGTGTGCCACAGCCGATTGCTGATGGTGCTCATGCGCAGCCGGTGGTCGGCCGGCAGGATCTGGCCGTCGGCGCCGACGTTGGAGATGTCGGTCAGGGCCTCGTTGCCGAAGCGGTTCTTGGCGAGCACGGCGACCGAGGTCTTGCTGTGCAGCGTGCCGTCGAAGCGCTCGGCGAAGGCGAGCTGCTCCTCGTTCTCGAGCGGCTGGTCGCGAAAGACCAGCACCGCGTGTTCGTCCATGCCGGCGCGCAGCTGCGCGAGCGTGTCGGGGTCGGTCAGGGTGCGCAGGCTGATGCCGGTCACCTCGGCGCCCAGCACCGAAGGGAGTTTCTGGATGTGTAGTGTCATGGTGGAGTCGTCTTTGGGTACGTATTCATGAATACGTAGTCATTTTTGGCCGCATGGCCGCCGCGGCGCATCGGGGAAAGCCCGCGGCCCGGTCGGAACCCTTGTTTCAGCCTTCGGCGGCCGCCACTTCCTCGGCCATCCAGTGCTCGAAGTCGCGCACCCGCTGCGGCACCGGCCGGTCGGCGCGCCAGGCCATGAAGTAGCCGCCCTCGGTCGGCAGCCGCAGCGCGAGCGGCGCCACCAGCCGGCCGCTCGCGAGGTCGTCGCGCACGAAGGCCAGCAGACCCATCATCACGCCCAGCCCCTCGGCCGCCGCCTGGTAGGCCATTGCGGCGTTCTCGAACTTGAGGCCGCGGTGGGTATCGACGCCGCTCAGGCCCGCGGCCTCGAGCCAGGCCGGCCAGTCCTGCGGCCGGTTCAGCGAACTCAGCAGCGCGTGCTGCGCGAGGTCGGCCGGTTGCGCCAGCGGCGGATCGCGCTGCAGCAGAGCCGGCGCGCACACCGGCAGCAGCGTCTCGCGAAACAGCAGCCGGTAGCCCGGCCCCTCGGGCGGGCTGGGCTCGGAGTGGATGCTCACGTCCACGTCGTCGCGCTCGAAGTCGGTGGGCTTGTGCGAGGTGGTGATCTGCACGTCGATGCGCGGATGCCTGGCGTGGAAGCGCGCCAGCCGCGGAATCAGCCAGCGGATCGCGAAGGTGGGCGGCAGCTTGATGCGCAGCAGCCATTCGTCGGGGCTCTGCTGAAGCTGCCGCGTGCCGAGCTCGATCTGGTCGAAGGCCACCCGCATGCTCGCGTGGTAGCTCTGGCCCGCGGGCGTGAGCCGGATGCCGTGGCGCCCGCGCTCGAACAGCTGCACCTTGAGCCAGTCCTCCAGCGTGGCGATGTGCCGGCTCACCGCGCCCTGGGTCACGCAGAGCTCGTGCGCGGCGCGCGTGAAGTTGCCGCAGCGCGCGGCGGCCTCGAAGGCGCGCAAGGCATTGAGCGGTGGCAGGCGGCGTGTCATGGGGTCTGACTTTAGCTCATGCCTGCATGCGTTAATTGTGATTGCGGCGCCTTCCTCTGCGGGCCTAGGATGCGGCCACTACAAGACAGGAGACGCGCAATGATGAAGAAACTGCATGCCTGCACGATGGCCGCGGTGCTGTTCGCGGGTTTCGGCCCCACGCTGGCGCCGGCCCAGGACGCGGCCGCCAACTACCCCAGCCAGCCGATCAAGCTCATGGTGCCCTGGCCCGCGGGCGGCGGCGTCGACACCACGGCACGCATCGTGTCCGACATGCTCGGCCACCGGCTCGGCCATCCCTTCGTGATCGACAACCGCGCGGGCGCCGGCGGCAACATCGGCACCGAGCTCGCGGCGCGGCAGAAACCCGATGGCTACAACCTGCTGATGTCCTCGATCAGCCCGAACGCGGTCAATGCCAGCCTCTACAGCAAGCTCGGTTTCGATCCGGTCAAGGACTTCGAACCGGTGATCTACGTGTCGGCGGTGCCGAACATCCTGGTGGTGCCCGGCGACTCGCCGTTCAAGACCGCCAAGGACGTGATCGACGCCGCGCGCGCCAATCCCGGCAAGCTCAACTACGCCTCGGGCGGCATCGGTTCCTCGCAGCACCTGGCGGCGGTGCAGTTCGCCAGCGCGGCCAAGATCGACATCGTGCACGTGCCCTACAAGGGCACGGCGCCGGCCGAGGCCGACCTCGCGGCGGGCCATGTCTCGCTGATGCTCGACACCACCACCTGCCTGCCCTTCGTCGCCAGCGGCAAGATGCGCGCGCTCGCGGTGGCCTCGAAGAAGCGCAACCCCGCGCTGCCCGACGTGCCCACCTTCGACGAGGTGGGGCTGCCCGGCGTCTATGCCTCCTCGTGGTATGGCCTGTCGGCGCCGGCCGGCACGCCCAAGGCCATCATCGCCAAGCTCAATGCCGAGGCCAACGCGGTGCTCAAGTCGCCCGAGTTCCAGAAGCGCATGCTGGCCTTCGGCGCCGAGGTCGGCGGCGGCACGCCCGAGGAGTACGGCCGCTTCATGGCCAGCGAGACCAGGCGGTATGCCGAGATCGTGCGCATCTCGGGCGTGAAGCTCGATTGAACCCTGGCCCTGTCCTCTCTTCTTCCCACCCTTCCGACGATCCCATGTCCGCTTCCTCCGCTCCCCGCACCCTGTTCGACAAGATCTGGGAGCCGCATGTCGTGATGCAGCGCGACGACGGCCAGAGCCTGCTGTACGTCGACCGCCACCTGGTGCAGGACGGCTCCGCGCCGGCCTTCGAGATGCTGCGCCAGCGGCAGCTGCCGGTGCGCCGGCCCGAGCGCGCCTTCGCCACGCCCGACCACTACGTGCCCACCGGCTCGCGCGTGCTGGCCGACATCGCCGATGCCGAGAAGCGCGCGATGGCGCAGGCGCTGCACGACGACAGCGCGGCCGCGGGCATCCGCTTCTTCGGCCTCGAAGACATCCGCCAGGGCATCGTGCACGTGGTCGGCCCGGAGCAAGGCCTGAGCCTGCCGGGCAGCGTGATCGTCTGCGGCGACAGCCACACGGCCACGCACGGGGCGCTCGGCGCGCTGGCCTTCGGCATCGGCGCCTCGGAAGTGGCGCACGTGTTGGCCACGCAGACGCTGTGGCAGCGCAGGCCGCGCACGCTGCGCGTGAGCATCGACGGCCGGCTCGGCGAAGGCATGTCGGCCAAGGACGTCATCCTGGCCGTGATCGCGCGCATCGGCGCCGCCGGCGGTACCGGCCACGTGATCGAGTACGCGGGCGAGGCGATCCGCGCGCTCTCGATGGCGGGCCGCATGACGGTGTGCAACATGTCGATCGAGGCCGGCGCGCGCGCGGGCATGGTCGCGCCCGACGACACCACCTTCGAATGGCTGGCCGGCCGTCCCGAGGCGCCGCGCGGTGCTGCCTGGGACGCGGCATTGGCCGCCTGGCGCCGGCTGCCGAGCGACGAGGGCGCGGCCTTCGACAGCGAGGTGCGCCTGTCGGCGGCCGACATCGCCCCCATGGTCACCTGGGGCAACAGCCCCGAGGACGCGTTGCCGATCACCGGCCGCGTGCCCGATCCCGCGCAGGCGGCCAGCGCCGAACGGCGCGAGGCGATGCAGCGCACGCTCGCCTACATGGGCTTGGCACCGGGCCAGGCGCTGACCGATCTCGCGGTCGACCGGGTCTTCATCGGCTCGTGCACCAACGGCCGCATCGAGGACATGCGCAGCGCCGCCGAGGTGGTGCGCGGCCGGCGCGTGGCCGAAGGCGTCGAAGCCTGGGTCGTGCCCGGTTCGGGGCTCGTCAAGCAGCAGGCCGAGGCCGAGGGGCTCGACGCGGTGTTCCGCGACGCCGGCCTGCAATGGCGCCATGCCGGTTGCTCGATGTGCCTGGGCACCAATGGCGACCAGGTGGCCGCGGGCCAGCGCTGCGCCTCGACCTCGAACCGCAACTTCGTCGGCCGCCAGGGGCCGGGCTCGCGCACCCACCTGATGAGCCCGGCGATGGCCGCGGCCGCCGCCATCACCGGCCGGCTGACCGACGTGCGCGCGATCCCGCCGGCGCGCTGAAGCGCCGCTGCCACGAACCCACGCCCCGAACCCATGGAAGCCTTCACCTCCCTCGACGCGGTCGCCGCGCCGCTCGCGCGCATCAATGTCGACACCGACCAGATCGTGCCCGCGCTCTACCTGCAGAAGCCGCGCTCGGACGACTTCGGCGACTACCTGTTCCACGACGTGCGCCACGATGCCGCGGGCGCGCGCCGCGGCGACTTCGTGCTCAACGATCCGGTGTACGCGCGGGCGCGCATCCTGGTCGCGGGCCGCAACTTCGGCTGCGGTTCCTCGCGCGAGCATGCGGTGTGGGCGTTGCACGACGGCGGCTTTCGCACCGTGATCGCGCCGAGCTTCGGCGACATCTTCTTCTCGAACGCGCTCAAGAACGGCCTGTTGCCCGTGCGCCTGCCCGAAGACACGGTGCAGTCGATGCTGGCCGAACTCGCCGCAGCGCCCGGCGCGCGCCTGCGCGTGGACCTGCGCGCGCAGACCGTCACGCGGCCCGGTGGAGAGGTCGAGTCCTTCGCCGTCGATCCCTTCGCGCGGCATTGCCTGCTCGAGGGCCTCGACGAGATCGACTACACGCTGACCCAGCGCGCGCGCATCGAGGACTTCGAGCGGCGCCGCGCCGCCGAGGCCGCGCTGTCCCATTCCTCCCTCTGAACAGCTAGAAAAGGTTCCCAGACATGAAGATCGCAGTGATGCCGGGCGACGGCATTGGCCCCGAGGTGACCGCCCAGGCATTGAAGGTGCTGAAGGCCGTGGTGGGCACGGGCCAGCCGCTGGAACTCGCGCATGCCGCCATTGGCCAGGCCGGCATCGACAGCGCGGGCGACCCGCTGCCCGCGGCCACCAGCGAGATCGCGCGCAAGGCCGACGCCATCCTGTTCGGCTCGGCCGGCATGCCCGGCGACGAGGCCATCCCGTTCATGATGCGGCCCGGCGCGAGCCTGCTGCGCCTGCGCAAGGAACTGGGCCTGTTCGCGAACTTCAGGCCGGCCTTCCTGTTCCCCGAACTGATCGGCGCCTCCACGCTCAAGCCCGAGGTGGTCGAGGGGCTCGATATCCTGATCCTGCGCGAGCTCACGGGCGACGTGTACTTCGGCGAGCCGCGCGGCAGCGGCGTCAATGCCGCGGGCGAGCGCGAGGCCTTCAACACCATGCGCTATTCCGAGCCCGAGGTCGAGCGCATCGCGCACGTGGCCTTCCGCACGGCGCGCGCGCGCAAGGGCCGGCTGTGCTCGGTCGACAAGGCCAACGTGCTCGAGGTGATGCAGTTGTGGCGCGAGGTGGTCACGCGCGTGGGCGCCGAGTATCCCGACGTGGAGCTCACGCACCTGTTCGTCGACGCGACGGCCATGCAGCTGATGCGCGCGCCCAGGCAGTTCGACGTGATCGTCACCGGCAACATCTTCGGCGACATCCTGTCCGACGCGGCCGCGATGCTCACGGGCTCGATCGGCATGCTGCCCTCGGCCTCGATGGCGGCCGGCAGCTTCGGCCTGTACGAGCCGGTGCACGGCACCGCGCCCGACATCGCCGGGCGCAACCTCGCGAACCCGCTGGCCGCGATCCTGTCGATGGCGATGATGCTGCGCTTCTCGTTCGGCCAGGCGGCGAACGCCGATCGCGTGGAGCAGGCGGTGCGCCGCGTGCTGGCCGATGGCCTGCGCACCGGCGACATCTACCAGGCTGGCAGCACGCGCGTGGGCACCGAGGAAATGGGCGACGCGGTGGTCGCGGCCCTGGGAAAGAACTGAAGGAGCCCGATGGACGGCAGGGCGCGCGCCCTGCCTACCAGAGCTTCCACCAGCGCGGTGGCGGCTTGCGGAGTTCGAGCGGGCGGGTGTCGAGCTCCAGGCCCGCCACCGGCATCGAGGGCAGGTGACGGCGCAACGTGCGCTCGAGTTCATGCGCCATGCCGCGTGCGCGCGCGTCGCCGCGCAGGGCGCGACGGCGCCATTCCGCAGCTTCTGCGGCCAGTGCATCCATGTCCATGTTGCTGATCTCCACCATGGCGCGATTGTCTCGTGCCCGGGCGTCGCTCATGTAGGCGCAAGCAGTACGTCGGCGTACGAATGGATACGCAGCGCGGCCTGGATCCCACACCGTGGCAACAAGAAGCCCGCCGCTATGTCAAAAGACATTGCGCGCCGGCGCGAAACCGGGCCCAGTCGAAGATCGCCTCACCCATCCTATATGTGGGATACGACCTACACGAGGATGCGGCATCGCTTGACTGATGCAGCTTCGTCGGCGCGGTCCGCCGACGGCTACGATCCCCGACGCGAACCAAATACTCAAATTAGGGAAGGGAGCCGCCGCGTGCATGATCGAATGCACGGGCGGTCGGTGGTGGGACCGCGAACCGTGCAAATACCGAGAGGAAATCCATGAAGAACGACCATGAAGCGTTGCGCGCGACGCTGCGCGAGGAAGAGAACGACGTCCTCGAGGGCTGGCTGGACGAAGCCCGCGTGAGCGAACCGGGGGCGCGTCGCTCCGCCAAGGCCGAGGGCGGCGAGCTGCTGCGCCAGCTCGACGGCGTTCTGGCCGCGGGCGGCGACGCCGCGCGCTTCGAGGCGGCCGAATGGGCACCGCTGCGCGACACGCTGGCCAACCTCTCGCGTACGCGCGCGGCCAAGGGCGAGTCGGCCGGCGACACCAGCCTGTTCGTGCTGGCGCTCAAGAAGCCGCTGTTCGATGCGCTGCAGCGCCGGCTGGCGAAGGATCCCGCCGCGCTGGCCAGCGCGCTGTGGACCCTGTCGGCCTCGGTCGACAAGCTCGCGCAGCACACGGTGACCACTTTCCAGCAGGCTCGCGAGGACATCATCCGCCGCCAGCAGGAGGAACTGCTCGAACTCTCGACCCCGGTCGTGAAGCTGTGGGAAGGCGTGCTGGCCGTGCCGATGATCGGCGTGCTCGACAGCGGCCGCACGCAGATGGTGATGGAGGCGCTGCTGCAGCGCATCGTCGAGACCGGCTCCGGCATCGCGATCATCGACATCACGGGCGTGCCCACGGTCGACACCCTGGTCGCCCAGCATCTGCTCAAGACCGTGACCGCGATCCGCCTGATGGGCGCCGACTGCATCATCAGTGGCATCCGGCCGCAGATCGCCCAGACCATCGTGCACCTGGGCATCGACCTGCAGGGCGTGCAGACCAAGGCCACGCTGGCCGATGCGCTCGCGCTGGCCCTGAGGCAGACCGGCTGGCGCATCGAGCGCATGGCCTGAGCGGAGCCGCCATGGACCGCATTCCCATCCTGCGCATGGGCGACATCCTTCTGGTGACGATCCAGGTCGACATGCAGGACCAGACCGCGTTGCAGCTGCAGGACGACCTGGCCGGCCAGATCGCCAAGACCGGCGCCTCGGGCGTGATGATCGACATCTCGGCGCTCGAGATCGTCGACTCCTTCGTCGGCCGCATGCTGACCAGCATCTCGGGCATCGCCCGCATCCTCTCGGCCACCACGGTGGTGGTGGGCATGCAGCCGGCGGTGGCGATCACCCTGGTCGAGCTCGGGCTCTCGCTTGAGGGCGTGAAGACGGCGCTCAATGTCGAGCGCGGCATGGAAATGCTGCGCCGCGCGCGCCTGGAGAACACCCTTGGCCGCTGACCCCACGGGCACGCTGCCGCTGCTCTCGGAGCAGAACATCGTGGCCAGCCGCCAGATGGTGCGCACGCTGTGCCAGGAGCTCAAGCTGTCGCTGGTCGACCAGACCAAGATGATCACGGCCGCCAGCGAGTTGTCGCGCAACGCGCTGATCCACGGCGGCGGCGGGCGCATGCGCTGGGAGTTCGTCGAGCGCAACGGCCGGCGCGGGCTGCAGCTGCACTTCGAGGACGAAGGCCGCGGCATCGAGGACATCGCCTTGGCGCTGACCGACGGCTGGACCAGCGGCAGCGGCATGGGCCTGGGCCTGCCGGGCAGCAAGCGGCTGGTGAACGACTTCGAGATCCAGTCGGCACCCGGTGCCGGCACGCGCGTGAGCATCACCAAGTGGAAGTGATCGCGGGCTGGACCCATCGAGCGTTTCCGATCGACGATGCCAGCCGCATCGGCGAGGCCCGGCGCCATGCGGCACTGGCCGTGGCCGAGATGGCCTGGAACGAAGTCGACGCGGGCCGGGTCGCGCTGGTGATCACCGAGCTCGGCACCAACCTGCTGCGGCATGCGCGCAAGGGCCGGCTGCTGATCGCTTCGCGGCCGCAGATGCACGAGCTCGAGATCGTCTCGATCGACGAGGGACCGGGCATCGAGAACCTCGCGCTGTCGATGCAGGACGGCCATTCCTCGGGCAGCACGCCCGGCACCGGCCTGGGTGCGGTGCGGCGGCTGGCCGACGAGTTCGACATCCATTCGTCGGTGCCCGAGGGCACGGTCTGCGTGGCGCGCGTGCGCGAGGCGCGCGGCCGCGGCGCGGCCGAGGTACCGGGCGCGCAGCGGGTGCAGATCGGTGCGCTGTGCCTTCCGGCGCCCTACGAATCCGTCAGCGGCGACGCGTGGGCGGCTTCGGTGTCGCCCGAGGGTGACCACTTCAACCTACTGCTCGTCGACGGGCTGGGCCACGGGCCCGAGGCGGCCAAGGCCGCGCAGGCCGCGACCGAGGCTTTCGCCGAGGCGCCCGGGCGCGAGGTCCGCGACGCGGTGCAGCAACTGCACCAGCGCCTGCAGACCACGCGCGGCGCGGCCGTGTGCGTGCTGAAGCTCGATACCGAGGGCGAGTCCATCGCCTGGTCGGGCGCCGGCAATATCGTCGGGCGCGTGCTCTCGGGCATCTTCGACAAGGGCATCCTGACCCAGCACGGCACCGCCGGCATGCAGATCCGCAAGCCCGAGGCCGCCACCATGGAACTTCCGCCGCATGCGCTGGTGGTGCTGCACAGCGACGGCATCGAGACGCGCTGGCAGGCCGACCGCATCCGGCCATTGCTGCAAAAGGACCCCACGCTGGTGGCGGCCGTGCTTTTGCGCGACCATACGCGTCACCGCGACGATGCGACGGTCGTGGTTCTGCGGCGAAAGGAATGGCGATGAGCAGCAGCGAACTCGACACCGCGCACGACACCGAGGCCTCGGCGCTAGCGCGCCAGCTGGCCGAGAGCCGCCAGGAGAGCGACGAGCTGCGCGCCGAACTCGAGGAAACCAACCGCGGCGTGGTGGCGCTCTATGCCGAGCTCGATGCGCAGGCCGAGCAGCTCAAGAAGGCGACCGAACTCAAGAGCCGCTTCCTCGCCTACATGAGCCACGAGTTCCGCACGCCGATCAATGCGATCCGCAGCATTACGCGCATCCTCAACGACCGCATGGACGGCCCGCTCACGCCCGAGCAGGAGAAGCAGGTCGGTTTCGTCGAGACCATGGCCTCGGAACTCGCCGAGATGGTCGACGACCTGCTCGACCTGGCCAAGATCGAGGCCGGCCGCGTGGAGATCTCGCCGGCCTGGTTTGAGATGGTCGACCTGTTCTCGGCGCTGCGCGGCATGTTCCGCCCGGTGCTCGGCAACCCGGCCACCGCGTTGATCTTCGAGGAGCCCGAGGGCCTGCCCAAGCTCTACACCGACGACCGCAAGCTGTCGCAGATCCTGCGCAACTTCATCTCGAACGCGCTCAAGTTCACGCCCGAGGGTGAGGTGCGCGTGACCGCGATGCGCGTGGGCGAGGATCGCGTGCGCTTCTCGGTGGCCGACACCGGCATCGGCATCGCGCCCGAGCACCATGCGGCCGTGTTCGACGACTACTCGCAGGTCGACTCGCCGGTGCAGAAGCGGCTGCGCGGCACCGGCCTGGGCCTGTCGCTGAGCAAGCAGCTCGCCACGCTGCTTGGTGGCCATGTCGAACTCGAGAGCGAACTCGGCAAGGGCTCGACCTTCTCGGTTACGCTGCCGGTGCAACTGCGGCGCCAGTCTGGCGCCGAGGCGCAGGACGGGGAGCGCGACTGGGGCTGGAACGGGGCGGGCGGCGCCGCGAACGAACAGCACGCGGGGCAGGCATGAACATCGACCCCGTCATCAACATCACCATCGACCGCTCGCAGCACACGGTGCTGGTGGTCGACGACAACCCCACCACCCGCTACGCCACCGCGCGCGTGGTGCGCGCGGCCGGCTTCCAGACCCAGGAAGCGGGCACCGGCGGCGAGGCCGTGCGGCTGGCGCCGAAGAACATCTCGGCCGTCGTGCTCGACGTGCACCTGCCCGATTTCAGTGGTTTCGAGGTCTGCCAGCAGCTGCGGTTGCGCCCCGAGACCTCGACCCTGCCGGTGGTGCACCTGTCGGCGACCTTCGTGCGCAACGAGCACAAGGTGGCCGGACTCAACGCGGGCGCCGACGCCTACCTGGTGCACCCGGTCGAGCCGCCGGTGCTGATCGCCACGCTGCAGGCGCTGATCCGCGCGCGCATGGCCGAGGAGCGGCAGCGCGCGAGCGAGGCGCGCTTTCGCGCCATCTACGACCAGGCGCCGCTGGGCATCGCGCTGGTCGATGCGCGGGGGCGCATCGCCGACGTCAATCCCGCGATGGTCGGCATGCTCGGCCGCGCTCGCGAGATGCTGGTCGGCCAGGCGGTCAGCGCCTTCGCCCCGCCGGACTGGACCGAGTTCGTGCACCAACACACCACGGAGAGCGGCGACCCGCTGCAGCCGGCGGCGACCTGGACCGGCGAGTTCCCGCTGTTGCGGCAGGACGGCACATGGGTCCGCCTCGAATGGACCCTGTCGACGCCGATCGAACCCGGCCTGCGCGTGGGCATCGCGCTCGACGTCTCCGAGCGCTTCGAACTCGAGGCGCGCCGCAGCGAGGTGCTCGAGCGCGAACAGGCGGCGCGCGCCTCGGCCGAGCGCCTGAGTCGCACCAAGGACGACTTCGTGGCCGTGCTCTCGCACGAGCTGCGCAACCCGCTCAATGCCATCGGTGGCTGGGTGCACCTGCTGAAGGTCGGCAACCGCGCGCCCGAGCAGATGGAGAAGGGCCTCAACGCCATCGACCGCAGCGTGAAGGCGCAGGCGCGCCTGATCTCCGACATCCTCGACGTCTCGCGCATCAGCTCGGGCAAGCTGCGGCTGCACCGCGAATGGGTGGACCCGGCCGCGCTGGTGACCGCCTCGATCGAGGCCTCGAACGCCGCCGCGGCCGCGAAGAAACTGGCGATCCGCTTCAACCAGGAAGGCGCCGAGCAGGCGGCCTGGCTCGACGGCACGCGCTTCCAGCAGATCGTGTGGAACCTGCTGTCGAATGCCATCAAGTTCTCCGACGAGGGCGGGCGCATCGTGGTCGACCTGGTGCGCAGCGGCGACCGGCTGCACCTGTCGGTGCAGGACTTCGGCCGCGGTATCGCGAGCGATTTCGTGCCGCACCTGTTCGACCGCTTCTCGCAGAGCGATTCGCCCGACAACCGTTTCCATGGCGGCCTCGGCCTCGGGCTGTCGATCGTGAAGAACCTCGCCGAACTGCATGGCGGGCAGGTCTCGGCGCACAGCGAAGGCGAGGGCAAGGGAGCGACCCTGCGCGTGTCGCTCGGCGTGGTGCCCGACGGCGACGGCGGGATCATCCTGCTCGATGCGCGCCAGGCCGCTGGCGATTCGCTTTCCGACCATCTGCTCGCGGGGCTCGAGGTGCTGGTGGTCGAGGACAACGTGGATGCCAGCGAGATCCTCGCCGTGGTGCTGTCCGACGCGGGCGCGCTGGTGCGCATCGCGCCCGACTTCGACGGCGCGTTGCAGCTGCTCGACCAGAAGTGGCCCGACGTGCTGGTGAGCGACATCGGCCTGCCGGGGCGCGATGGCTACGACCTGATCCGCGAGCTGCGCCAGCTCGAGGTCGCGCGCGGCAAGCCGCGGATCTTCGCGATCGCCCACACGGCCTTCACCCGGCCGCAGGACCACAGCAAGGCGACCGAGGCCGGCTTCGACGCGCACCTGGGCAAGCCGCTGCAGCCGCATGCGCTGATCGCGCTGATCAACCAGCGCCACGGCTGAGCGCAAGCGCCTAGGCGGCCGGGCCCTCCACGAACACGTCGGAATGGAAGTCGGTGGCGTCGAGGCCGCAGCGCGCGAGCGCGGCCTCGCGCACCGCCGCCACCATCGCTGGCGAGCCGCAGCAGTACAGCGCGTGCCCGCGCAGGTCGGGGGAGGCCCGTGCCAGCGCCTCGTCGGCCCGGCCGCGGATGTACTCGGCGCGCAGGCTTTCGTCCACTGTCGCGTCCTCGTCGCTCAGGGCCGCGACGAAGCGCAGCGACGGCCACTGCCGCTGCCAGCGCGCGATCGCCGCGGGCAGGTAGATGTCCTGTGCGCGGCGCGCGCCCCACAGCAGCGTGATCGGCCGATCGGCGCGGCGCTTCATCAGGTCGTCGAGGATGGACTTGACCGGCGCGAAACCCGTGCCGCCGACCACGAAGACCAGCGGCGCGGTGTCGTCGGCTTCACCGGCCAGCGAGAAGGCGCCGAAGGGCAGTTCCACCTCGAGCAGCTCGCCGCTTTCGAGCCGCGGCACGCGCGCGCTGAACGCGCCGCCGGGCACATGGCGCACATGCAGCGTCAGCGTGTCGCTCTCGTGGGGCGGATTGGCCATCGAATAGCAGCGCGTGCTGCCGTCGTCGAGCTTGAGCTGCAGGTACTGGCCGGCCTGGAAGCGCGCGCGCTGGCCCGCGGGCAGCCGAAGCTGCAGCAGCGAGACGTCGGGTGCGACGAGCTGGTGGCGAAACACCTTGGCAGCGAAGCGCTTGCGTGCCGCCGGATCAATGCGCCGCCACGACACCGGCCGGATCTCGAGCGCGGGGCTCGCGGCCGTGCACATGCACAACAGCACCTGGCCCGGCAAGCAGGTCTCGTTGACCATCGCGCCGCGGCCCGTGGGTGCGACCTCGCCTTGCGCGACCGTGCCCGCGCAGTTGCCGCACACGCCCTTGCGGCACGAGTGGGGCAGCTCGATGCCGGCGCGCAATGCGGCGTCGAGCACGGTCTCGCCCTCGTTGCCGTCGAAGGCCAGGTCGCTGTCGGCGATAGCGATGCGGTGGCTCATGGCACCACCTCGCCGGACACGTTCGGCAGACCCGACAGCAGCGCGATGGTGCGCAGCACGGCCTCGGGGCTCGCGATGCCGCGGCCCGCGATGTCCATCGCGCTGCCATGGCCGACGCTCGACAGCAGCGCATCGGCGCCGATGCTCAGGGCGCTCGCTGCGCGCGGCGCCAGCAGCTTGACCGGGATGTGGCCCTGGTCGTGGAACATCGCCACGTAGAGATCGTGCGTGCGCTCCGCGAGCAGCAGGTCGGCACCGACGGGGCCGTCCACGCGCAGGCCCTCGGCGCGCGCGGCCTCGACCGCCGGCGCGACGATCGCGGCATCCTCGGGCCCGAACAGCCCGCCCTCGGAAGCATGCGGGTTGATGCCGAACACGCCGATCGAAGGCCGGTCCACGCCCAGCAGCGCGCAGGCCCGCGCGCCGGCACGGATCGCCTCGGCCACCAGCGCGGGCGTCATGCGGTCGAGCGCGGTGCGCACGCTCTCGTGCAGCGTCGCATGCACGATGCGCAGCCCGCCGCCCACGAGCAGCAGGAACACGCGCTCCTCGGCCATGCCGCACACGCGCGCCACCAGCGAGGGATAGCCGCTGAAGGCGATGCCGGCGCGATGGATCGCGGTCTCGTGGTGCGGGCAGGCGACCACCGCATCGACTTCGCCGCGTCGGCAGGCCTGCAGCGCGGCCGTGGCCGATGCGACGGCGGAGGCGCCCGCTGCGGCGTCGATACGTCCGGGTTGCGCTTCGAGGTCGCCGGTGGCGACCAGCGCCGCATCGCGCAGCAGCGCGTCGAGGCCGAGCTGCGCCGCCGTGCGTTCGAACACGTTTGCCGGTCCGTACAACACGATGCGTTCGCGGTCTTCGCGCGGCAGCGCGGCCAGGGCCTTCAGCGCGATCTCGGGCCCGATGCCGTTGGGATCGCCCGCCGTGAGCGCGAGCCGGCGCGGCGTTCGAAGAGAAGACTCGGCGTTCACAGCGGCAGCGCGAGCAGGGTGTCGGTCACCGTGCTGTCGCACACGGCCACGCGCGATTGCAGCAGCAGGCGGCCGTCGCGGCGCACGAAGCGGTCTTCGTAGCTGCCGGTGGCGAACATCTCGGTCTGTCCCGTGGCCATGATGCGCGCCACCATGAAGGGGGTGCGCGTGCGGGCAGTATCGGCTTCGGCCTCGAGCAGCAGCGGCATGCCCAGCAGGTGGCGGTAGCGCTGCCGCTCGTAGATGTTGGCCTCGCGCAGCGCGGCGATGCGGTCCTCGAGCATCGCGCGCGAGTCGGCGTAGACGATGCCCGCGGGCAGTCCCTCGCGCTCGTTCTCGACGTGGGTGATGCGGTAGTGGCAGTCGTCGGCGAAGAAGTCGGGCCAGCGCTCGAGCGCATCGCTGTCGATGGCATCGGCATAGGCCGCGTTGAAGGCGCACAGCGCCAGCAGGTCGATCATGGGTGTACTTTCCTCGTCGGGTGCTCAAGCGCCCATGTGCTGGCGATACGCCTTCCAGAAGCCGCGCACCGAGGCCTCGGTCGCGCGGCCCTCGCTCGAGACGGCGCCGTCGCCGCCCATCTCGACGATGGCCTCGTGGTCGGCCGCGCCCGCGATGCCGCGCTGCACGAAGCCGCCGACCGCGCCGTCCTCCATCGAGATGAAGCCCGCGGGGCCGACCAGGTTCGACTGCTTGAGCCGCACGCGGCGCTGCGCGGGCGTGTCGTCGACGTAGCCGATGTAGGTCCAGTTGAGCTCGGTGCGCGCGCTGCCCTTGGGCAGTACCTGGCGCACCGCGAGGCAGTTCTGGATCTGCTGCAGCACGAAGCCAGGGAACACCGAGAGGATCTGCAAGGTCACGCCGTCGTCGTACTCCGCGAAGCCCGCGAGCACGCTCGGGTCCTTGAGGCGATAGCGGTCGTTGTCGGAGCGCAGCGCCTGTTCCTTGTACGAGGCATCCTTTTCGGCGGCCGCGTCGATCATCGAATAGCTCACGTGGTGGCCGCCGCTCTCGTCGACGATCACGCCGCCCTTCTGCGACAGCCGGTTGAGCTCGAAGGTGGTGAAGAACAGATGCAATAGGCTCGCGTGGTAACTGTCCTTCACGTTCTCGACGTAGAGCTTCCAGTTGTTGGGCAGCGCCTGCGTGAAGCGGCCGACCACCTCTACCGGCTTGTGCAGCACGCGCTCGATGCGCGCGCAGATGTCGTCGCCGAGGTATTCCTCGATCGAGGGCACGTCCTCCGAGAAGCTGCCGAACACCAGCCCGCAGAAGCGCGCGATGCGCAGCTTGCGCGGCCCGTGCGCTTCCTTGCAGAAGCTCGCGGGCATGCCGCCCTGGCCCTTCACGCCCTTCTCGAAGGCCACGCCCGTGAGGTCGCCCTGGCGGTTGTAGCTCCAGGCGTGGTAGACGCACTGGAAGTTCTCGCTGCGGCCCGACTTCTCGAGCGCGATCAGCGCGCCGCGGTGCGCGCAGCGGTTCTCGAAGGCGTAGATCTCGTCGTCGTCGTCGCGCACCACCACCACCGGCGTCTCGCCCGCGAAGGTGGTGCGGTAGCTGCCGCCCTCGGGCAGCTCGGCCTCGAGGCACAGGTAGTTCCAGGTCTGGCCGCGGAAGATGCGCGCCTGTTCGTCGGCGGCCAGTTGCGTGTCGCTGTAGACGCCGAAGGGAATGCGCGTGAGGCCGGGCCCGGACCAGTGGATCGGTTGCGCGGACGCGGTGGATGAAGCGATGGACATGGCGGGCTTACTCGAGGGTGACGTTGGCGCTCTGGATGACCTTGTGCCACTTGGCGGACTCGGTCTGGATGAACTGGCCGGTGCGGGCACTGTCCCAGCCGCGCGGCTCGGCGCCCTGCTCGGCGAACTTCTGCTTCACGTCGGGCAGCGCGAGGGCGGTGGCGATGGCCTTCTGCGTCGAGGCCACGACCGGTGCCGGCGTGCCCGGCGGCGCGACCACCGCGAACCAGGTCACGGCGTTCATCGCGGGCAGCTTCTGCTCGGCGAAGGTCGGCGCCTCGGGCAGCGCGGGACTGCGGTGCTCGTCGGCCACCGCGAGGATGCGGACCTTGCCGGTGCGCGCGAACTGCAGCGAGGAGGAGATGTTGTCGAAGAACACGTCGACCTGGCCGCCGATCAGGTCCACCAGCGCGGGCGCCGTGCCCTTGTACGGCACGTGCGTCATCTCGGTGCCGGTGAGCTGCATGAACAGGCTGGCCGTGAGGTGCGAGGTGGTGCCGTTGCCCTGCGAGGCGAAGCTCACCTTGCCGGGGTTGGCCTTGAGGTAGGCGATGAACTCGGCCACGTTGTGCACCGGCAGCTTCGGGTTTACCACCAGCACGTTGGGAACCGTCGCGAGCACCGTCACCGGCACCCAGCGCGTGGGGTCGAAGCCCAGCTTCTTGTAGAGGTGCTGGTTGATCGCGATCGGCGCGGGCGGCGAGGCCAGCAGGGTCTTGCCGTCGGGCTCGGCGCGGTAGACCACGTCGGCGCCGATGTTGCCGCCGGCGCCCGTGCGGTTCTCGATCACCAGGCCGCCGGGGAACTGGTCGCGCAGCTTGTCGGCCACCACGCGCGGCAGGATGTCGGCGGTGCCGCCGGCGGGGAAGGGCACGATCATGCGCGCGACCTTCTCGTTGGCGGTCTGCGCCTGCGCGGCGGGCGGCAGCGCGGGCAGCATCAGCGCGGCCAGGGCCGCCAGGCCGAGCGTGCGCGCGGCGAGTCTGTGGAACATCGTGTGTCTCCGTCTTGTTCGTGCATCGAGGGGTTTTCAGTGTCCTTGCGGGCCGGTGCGCGAACAAGCTAGATTTGCGCTATGCGCAAAACCCGGACCGACGCCCCGAGCGAGGAAGAGCCCGCTCCCGACAAGAACTTCGTCGCCTCGCTCGAGAAGGGGCTGGCCGTGCTGACCTGCTTCGGCCGCCAGCACAGCCGGCTCAACGTGTCGGAGGTTGCGCGGCTCACGCTGAGCACACCGGCCTCGGCGCGGCGCTCGCTGCTGACCTTGCGCGCGCTCGGCTATCTCGACAGCGACGGCAAGCGCTTCTGGCTGCTGCCGAAGGCGCTGCTGGTGGCGCATGCCTATCTCGCCTCACGGCCCGAGCCGTCGGTGGCGCAGCCGCTGCTCGATGCGTTGTCGGAGCGCACGCGCGAGTCGGCTTCGCTCGCGCTGCTGCAGGACGACGACGCGATCATCATCGCGCGCTCCACTGCGCGGCGCAGCCTCAGCACCGGCCTGGGCATCGGCTCGCGCCTGCCGGCCTACTGCGCGGCGCTGGGCCGCGTGCTGCTCGCGAGCCTGCCGCCCGAGGAGGCCGAGCGCCGCATCCGCGCCATGCCGCGCCCGCGGCTGTCGCCGCGCACCGTCACCGACGCGGCCGAGGTGCTGGCCATCGTCGCGCGCTGCCGGCGCGAGGGCTACGCCAGCAACGACGGCGAGCTCGAGCTCGGCGTGCGCTCCATGGCCGTGCCGGTGCGCGACCGCGCGCAGCAGGTGGTGGCGGCGATGAGCATTGCGGTGCGTACCGAGCGCATGACCTTGGTCGAGTTTCGCGAGGCTTTTCTGCCGGCACTGCAGAAGGCCAGTGCGAGCCTGAGCGCGCGCCTGTATCCGGGATGACGCGCAGCCGCCAGCAGGAGAGGGCGATGCAGAATGCCCCCGTCGCCAGCGACCACAACCACGACAACAGCCTCATGAACCTCCGCTCCTCTCTTGCCCGCACACTCGTGGCGAGCGCGATCCTCGCCCTGTTGGCCGCCTGCGCCTCGAACCCGCCCGCCGACCCCGGCGAATGGAAGCCCAACCCGCCCAATCCCAACGCGCCGTATCCCGCCGAGTCGCGCACGAATGGCGAGCAGGGCATGGTGATGCTGCGCGTGCGCACCATGCCGGCGGGCAAGCCGGCCGCGATCGAGGTGCAGAAATCGAGTGGTTATCCGCGGCTGGACCGCTCGGCGGTCGAGACGGTGTGGAAGTGGCAGTTCAAGCCCACGCCCGACGACGGCACCGTGGTCTGGCGCGAGGTGCCGATCCGCTTCTTCATCACCTCGCTGCCGCAGCAGCAGAAGCTGGATTGAGACCCACCGCCCTCAGGCGGTCGCCGGCGCATCGTCCGTGAGCTGCCGCAGCGCCTCGCGCAGCTTGTCGAGGTCGGCCGGCTTCGAGAAGTGCGCATCGAAACCGGCCTCGAGCGCCTGGCGCCGATCCGATTCCTGGCCATAGCCGGTCAGCGCGAGCAGCGCGATCCGTCGCGTGCCCGATTCGCGCTCGCGCTCGCGCACGCGCCGCGCGAGCTCATGTCCGCTCATGCCGGGCAGGCCGATGTCGAAGATGCCCGCGTCCACCGGCCCGGCCTCGAGCAGCTGCAGCGCCTCCTCGGCGCTGCCAGCCTTGCGGACATCGTGCCCTTCGAGCGCGAACCACTCGGCCAGCACGTCGAGCGCATCGAAGTTGTCGTCCACCAGCAGCAGGCGCAACGTGGGCGCGCCGATGGCGGCCGCATCGGCGGGCGCCTCGGGCTCGGCGGCCGCGGCACCGGCCAGCGGCAGGCGCACGATGAAGCGGCTGCCCTGTCCTTCGCCGGCGCTCTGTGCCTCGATCAGCCCGCCATGCAGCTTCGCGAGGCTTTGCGCGATGGCCAGGCCCAGGCCCAGGCCGCCGGCCGCGCGCTGCAGCTGCTGCGCGCCCTGCACGAAGCGGTCGAACACATGCGGCAGCAACTCGGGCGCGATGCCGATGCCCTCGTCGCTGATCGACAGCTCGGCCTGGCCACCGGCCATGCGCAGGTCCAGCACGATCTCGTCGGTGGGCTGGGTGAACTTGGCGGCGTTGTTCAGCAGGTTGCACACGATCTGCACCAGCCGCAGCGGATCGCCGAGCACCGGCACCGGCTGATCGGGCAGGCTCAGGCGCGGCATGCGCGCGCGCGGCTGCAGCGCGGGCTGCGTGAGCTCGATCGCCTTGGCGGCCACGTCGCGCAGGTCGACGGGCTCGGGCCGCAGCACGATCTTGCCCGACACGATGCGCGAGATGTCGAGCAGGTCGTCGACCAGCCGCGAGAGATGGCGCACCTGCCGCTCGATGATCTGGCGCTCGCGCGGGAAGGCTTTTTCGTCCTTGCGTTCGATCAGCGTGAGCGCGAGCGAGATCGGCGCCAGCGGATTGCGCAGCTCGTGGCCCAGCATGGCGAGGAATTCGTCCTTGGCCTGGCTCGCCACCTCGGCCTGGGTCTGCGCCTTGCGGGCGCGCGCGAGCAGGCGCACGTTGTCCAGCGCGAGCGCGGCGCGCTGCGCGAGCTCGCCGATCAGGGCGCCGTCGGCGGGCGAGAAGCGCCGCTTCGAGCGGTCCTGCAGGATCGCCATCGCGCCGATGGTGCGCCCGCGCGCCACCAGCGGCACCAAGCAGCCGGCCGTGATGCCCAGCATCTGGACGAAGGCGCGCAGCTGCGGGTCGAGCAGCTCGAAGTCGCCGGGGCTGTCGAGGTTGCCGATGAAGGTCTGGCCGCTGGCGATGGCCCAGGGGAACGAGCCAGGGCCGGTGGTCGGCGCGGCGCTGTTGTCCACGAACCGCGCGATCTCGGCGCTGCGCGCGGGGTCGGCATGGTGGGTGAGCTTGCGCTCGAGCACGTCGTGCTCGTCGAGCAGGTCGATGCGGCAGAGGTCGGCCACGTGCGGCACGATGATGCCGGCGATGGCCTGCAGGGTCGATTCTTCCTCGAGCGAGCGCGACAGCACCGCGCTCGCGCTCACCAGCCGCTCGAGCTGGGTCTGCGCCGCCTGCGCCACGGTGCGGGCCTCGCGCTCGGCGTTCAGCAGGCTGTCGCGCTCGGCTTCGTGCTCGGTGCGCTGCGTGGCGGCATCGGCCAGCGCATGCGCGACGGCGTCGATCTCGGCGATGCCCGAGGCATGGGTCGAGACCGGCAGGCCGTGCCCGAGCGCGTCGGCGCTACGGCGCAGGCGCGCCATCGGCCGCGTGATCGAGCGCGACATCCACCAGGCCACGAGCGCGCCGAGCAGTAGCGACACCAGCAGGCCACCGCCATAGGCGAGCAGGGTGCGGCGCAGTGCGTCGTCGGCCACCGCGGTGGGCGCGCCGAGCGCGACGATCCAGGGTGCGACGTCGATGCGTGCCACCGCCGTCTGCACCTCGGTGCCGTCGACGTTGTGCGTGGTGCCGACGTACTCGCGCCGGTCCTTCATCGTCTGCAGCAGCGCGCGCAGGCTTTCGCTGGGCGGCCGGCCGCGGAAGCGCTCGTCATCGCGCGAGCGCGCCACGCGCGTCAGCGCCGAATCGAAGACCGAGACCGCCCAGCCCTCGGGCACGCGCTGGCGCGCCAGCACAGCACCGATCGCCTCGGGGCGCACGATGGCGGTGAGCACGTAGCGCACCGTGTCGTCGCGCACCACCGGCACCCGCACCGCGAAGGCCAAGTTGCCCCGCGGCCCCGGCGCCAGCACGCCGATGCCGGGCTGGCGCGTGCGGATCACCTCGGCCAGGCTGGCGGCCTCGACCACCTCGCCGTCGGGCCCGGCCACCGAGCCCTCGCTGCTGAAGACCACCTTGCCCGAGGGCGCGATCAGCAGCACGCCTCGCCATTCGGGATGGGTGGCGCGCAGCGCCTTGGCGAGCACGAGCGCGTCGATCAGGCCGCTGTCCTCGTTGGCGCCCAGCGGTTCGGCCAGCGCCAGCGCCTGCAGCGCGGAGATCGTGAGCCGCAGCTCGCTGTCGACCGAGGTGGCGAGCGCGCGCGCCACGCCCATGGTGGAGGTCTGGGTCTGCGCGCGCTGGGCCTGCAGCAGCCCGTTGAGCGCGAAGCCGCAGACGACGGCGAGCGGCAGCAGGGCCGCCGAGGCCACCAGCAGGAGCCGGACCGAGAGGGAGGGAGCGCGCATTCGCCTGAGGTGATCCACCGCAAAAGCATCGATTGTTGCTCAGCCGGCGCGCGCGGCCATCCCGGGTTTTCGGTAGCTAGAAGGTCCAGCGCGCGCTGACCCGCGCGCTGCGCGGCTCCATCGGATGGATG
>NZ_JBMDKG010000041.1:0-75030 GCF_057809595.1 Variovorax sp. FG153 | reverse complement strand
TGCGACGCTGCCATTGCCCGCCAGGGTTGCACCGCCCTGTACTTGGACGGCACCATTACCCGTCGCGCTACCGCTCGCGTTGTTCACGGCCAGCGTGCCCGCGGCCACCGTGGTGCCACCGGTATAGGTGTTGGCGCCACTCAGGTCGAGCGTGCCGCTGCCCACCTTGACGACCGAACCACCGGCGCCGCTGATCGTGCCCGACACCGTCGTGCTGCTGTTCAGTGCACCCGTGGTCAGCGCCTTCGCGCCCAGCAGCACATCGCCCGCGCCGCCAAGAGCGCCAACATTCACGCCAGTGCTCGCCTGGTCGATGCGCACCTGCGCCCCAGCCTGGTTCAGCACCGTGGCCTTGGTGGCCGATGCATCGTCCGCGAAGGCCAGCACGCCGCCCGCGGCGTTGGTGATGGTCGACGTGCCCGCGCTCGCCTTGTCCTGGAAGCGCACCGTGCCCTGGTTGCCGATGGCCGTGGTGCCGGCATCGAAGCCGCCACCCAGTTGCAGCGTCGCACCCGAGGCCACGCTCGCCGCGCCGCCGCCGAGCGCGCCGGTCACATCGGTGAGCAAGGTACCCGCGTCGACGAACGTGCCGCCGGCATAGGCATTGGCCGCGCCGAGCCGCAAGCTGCCCACGCCGAGTTTGCGCAGGCTGCCCGCGCCGCTCACGCTGCCGTTGAGCGCCAGCGTGCGGGCCGCGTCGATGTCGAAGCGGTTGTTGCCCGCCCCCAGGCTCACCGCACGCGCACTGGCGGTGTCGCCCGTCACGCGCAAGGTCGTGCCTTCGAGCGCGAGGCCGCCCGCCGCGGCGCCGAGATTGGCATCCGAGGCGATCTGCAGGATGCCGCCCTTGATGGTCGTGCCGCCGCTGTAGCTGTTGCTGCCATCGAGCACCAGCGTGCCGAGGTCTTCCTTGACCAGGCCGCCCGCGCCGGTCAGCGAGGACGCGATGGTCGCGGCCATGCCGGCACCAGCCGCACTGCCGTCGCCCACGCGCACGGTGGTCGCCGCAGCGCCCAGCTCGATCGCGTCGCCCTGCACGCGGTAGCCGTTGGTGGCGAACTGCGCGCCGGCGATGCGCACCGTGCCGCCCGCATTGCTGACCGTCACGGTGCCAGCGCTGCCGCCGAACACAGCAAACTGGTCCTGCACCCAAGCCGCGTTGATCTTGCCGTCCGCACCGGTCCAGCCGTCGCCCGGCACGCCCACACGCCAGGTGCCGCTGCCGCCGGCCACCTGGCCATCGTTGTACTTGGTGCTGTCGCCACCGTCCCAGAAGTTCAGCGAAAGGCCTGCACGATTGACGAGATTGACCTGCTGCGCCACCGAGGTCTGCACCTGCAGGTCGGCTGCGGCACCCGGCGCGGTGCCGATGTCGAGGCCGTTGTCCGTCAGGCTGCCCGTGTAGCTGATGAGCCGGTACAGGCCCGCGCCGAAGCTGCCGCCCGCGGACTGCGCCACGTTGAGCGTGCCGTCCAGGCGCAGGTCGCCGTTGACGTTGACGAGGTCGTTGAGCGGGCCACCCACCGTGTTGGCCTGGCCCAGGTCGTAGTTCAGTACCGCGCCATTGGCCAGGCTCAGGCTGCCCAGCGTCAGCGTGCCCACGCCCCCATTGCCCGCCGACAGCACACCGCCCTTGGCGATGTTCACGGAACCGGCGATGCTGCCATTGCCGGCCAGCGTCGCACCGCCCTGGATCTGCACGGCGCCCGAGCCGGTCGCGCTACCGCTCGTGTTGTTGGCCGCGAGCGTGCCGCCCGCCACCGTGGTGCCACCGGTGTAGGTGTTGGCACCGCTGAGTTCGAGCGTGCCGCTGCCCACCTTCACGACCGAGCCACCGCTGCCGCCGATCGTGCCCGACACCGTCGTGCTGGTGTTCAGGCCGCCCGTGGTCAGCGCCTTCGCGCCGAGGAACACCTCACCCGCGCCTTCGAGCGAGCCGATGCCCACGCCCGCGTTGGTGAGGCTGCCGATGCGCAGCTGCCCACCCGCGTTGTTCACCACCGTCGCCTGGTCCGCGCTCGTGCGGTCCGCGAAGCTGATCACACCGCCGTTCTCGTTGACCAGGCGTGCCTGGCCCGCGCTCGCGTCGTCGAGCAGGTCGACGCGACCGCCCGCGAAGTTCGTGATCCGGGCCTTGCCGCCCTCCGCGTTGAACCACAGCGTGGTCGAGCCGCCCCGGTTCTCGATCACCGAATCGCCCGCGCTCGCGCTGTCGCGGAACTCGACCGAGGCGTCCTGGTTCGCCGTGATGGTCGCGTTGCCCGCCGAGCTGCTGTCGCGGAACGCGAGGAAGCCGCCGTTATCGGTCGGCGCACTGCCGCGCGCGGCCACCGTGATCGCGAGCTTGCCCGCGTCGGCCGTGTTGGCGAAGGCCAGCGAGGCATTGCCCGCCACCGATACCGCTCCCGTGCCCAGCGCGTCCGTGACCAGGGCCTCGACCGAGCCCGCGGCCACATCGGTGCCGCCGACGTATGCATTGGCCGCGCCGAGCTGCAGGGTGCCGGCGCCGGTCTTGCGCAGGCTGCCCGCGCCGCTGACCGTGCCGTTCAACGCGACGGTCTTGTCGATGTCGAAGCTGTTGACGCCCGTGCCCAGGCTCACGGCACGCTTGCTCGCGGTGTCGCCGGTCACATGCAGCGTGGTGCCTTCGAGTGCGAGGCCGCCCGCGGCCGCACCGAGGTTCGCATCCGATGCGATCTGCAGGATGCCGCCCCTGATGGTGGTGCCGCCGCTGTAGCTGCTGCTGCCATCGAGCACCAGCGTGCCGAGGTCTTCCTTGACCAGGCCGCCCGTGCCGGTCAGCGACGACGCAATGGTCGCGGTCATGCCCGTACCGGCCGCACTGCCGTCGCCCACACGCACGGTCGTCGCGGCATTGCCCAGCTCGATCGCGTCGCCCTGCACGCGGTAGCCGTTGGTCGCGAACTGCGCACCGGTGATGCGCACGATGCCCTTGTCGTCGTTGACGTCGACGGTGCCGGCGCTGCCGCCGAACACCGCGAACTGCCCCTGCACCCAGGCCGCGTTGATCTTGCCGTCGGCACCGGTCCAGCCATCGCCCGGCACGCCCACGCGCCAGGTGCCGGAACCACCGGCCACCTGGCCGTCGTTGTACTTGCTGTTGTCGCCGCCATCCCAGAAGTTCAGCGACAGGCCCGCGCGATTGACCAGGTTGACCTGTTGGGCCACCGAGGTCTGCACCTGCAGATCGGCCTTGGCGCTCGGCGCCGTACCGATGTCGAGACCGTTGTCGGTCAGGCCACCGGTGTAGTTCATCAGCCGGTAGATGCCCGCGCCGAACTTGCCGCCAGCTGTCTCGCTCACATTGAGCGTTCCGTCGAGCTGCAGGTTGCCGTTGACGTTGACGAGGTCGTTAAGGGCACCGCCGGCAACACCGGCCTGGCCCAGGTCGTAGTTGAGCACCGCGCCATCGGCCAGGCTCAGGCTGCCAACCGTCAGCGTGCCCGCACCGCCATTGCCCGCGGAAAGCACACCGCCCTTGGCAACGTTCACCGCACCCGCGATGCTGCCCGTGCCCGCGAGCGTGGCACCCGACTGCACCAGCACCGCACCCGCACCGGTCGCGCTCCCGCTGGCGTTGTTAGCGCTCAGCGTGCCACCCGTCACCGTCGTGCCACCGGTGTAGCTGTTGGCACCGGTGAGCATCAGCGTTCCGCTGCCCACCTTGACCACCGAACCGCCCGCGCCGCTGATCGTTCCCGATACCGTCGTGCTGGTGTTCAGTCCACCGGTGGTCAGTGCCTTCGCGCCCAGCAGCACGTTGCCCGCGCCATCGAGTGCGCCGACGTTCACGCCCGTGGTCGCCTGGTCGATGCGCAGTTGCGCGCCGGCCTGGTTCAGCACCTTGGCCTTGGTGGCCGAGGCGTCGTCCGCGAAGGCCAGAACGCCGCCCGCGGCATTCGTGATGGTCGACGTTCCCGCGCTTGCCTTGTCCTGGAAGCGAACGGCTCCCTGGTTGCCGATCGCGGTGGTGCCGGCGTCGAAGCCGCCATCCAGTTGCAGCGTGGCACCCGAAGCCACGCTCGCCGCGCCGCTGCCGAGTGAACCGGTCACACCGGTGGCCAGCGTGCCGACGTCGACGAAGGTGCCGCCCGCGTAGTTGTTGGCCGCCCCGAGCCGCAAGGTGCCCGCGCCGATCTTGCGCAGGCTGCCCGCGCCGCTGATCGTGCCGTTCAGCGCGACGGTCTTGTCGATGTCGAGGCTGTTGCTGCCCGCGCCCAGGCTCACGGTGCGCGTGCCGGCGGTGTCGCCCGTCACATGCAGCGTGGTGCCTTCGAGCGCGAGCCCGCCCGTGGCCGCGCCGAGATTCGCATCCGATGCGATCTGCAGGATGCCGCCCTTGATGGTGGTTCCGCCCGCATAGCTGTTGCTGCCGCCGAGCACCAGCGTGCCCAGGTCTTCCTTGACCAGGCCGCCCGCGCCGCTCAGTGAAGACGCGATGGTCGCGGTCATGCCAGCACCGGCGTTCGTGCCATCGCCCACGCGCACGGTGGTGGCCGCGCCGCCGAGTTCGATCGCATCGCCCTGCAGCCGGTAGCCACTGGTGGCGAACTGCGCGCCGGTGATGCGCACCGTGCCGTTGCCATCGTCCACGTCGACGGTGCCCGCGACGCCGCCGAACACCGCGAACTGGTTCTGTGCCCAGGCCGCGTTGATCTTGCCGTCCGCACCGGTCCAGCCATCGCCCGGCACGCCCACGCGCCAGGTGCCCGAGCCACCGGCGATCTGGCCGTCGTTGTATTTGCTCGCGTCGCTGCCGTCCCAGAAATTCAGGGACAGGCCCGCGCGATTGACCAGGTTGACCTGCTGCGCCACCGAAGTCTGCACCTGCAGGTCGGCCGCCACGCCAGGCGTCGTGCCGATGTCGAGACCGTTGTCGGTCAGGCCACCCGTGTAGTTGATGAGCCGGTAGATGCCCGCGCCAAAGACGCCGCCCTTCGACTGCGCCACATTGAGCGTGCCATCGAGCTGCAGGTTGCCGTTGACGTTGACCAGGTCGTTGAGCGCTCCGCCGGCCACGCCGGCCTGTCCCAGGTCGTAGTCGAGCACCGCGCCGCTGGCGAGGCTCAGGCTGCCCAGCGTCAGCGTGCCAGCGCCGCCATTGCCAGCCGACAGCACACCGCCCTTGGCGATGTTGACCGCGCCCGAGATGCTGCCCGTGCCCGCGAGCGTCGCACCCGACTGCACCTGCACCGCACCCGTGCCCGTCGCGCTGCCGCTCGCGTTGTTCGCGGCGAGCGTGCCGCCCGCCACCGTCGTGCCGCCGGTGTAGGTATTGCCGCCCGTGAGCGTCAATGTCCCGCTGCCGACCTTGACGACCGAACCGCCCGCGCCGCTGATCGTGCCCGACAGCGTCGTACTGGTATTGAGCCCGCCGGTAGTCAGCGCCTTCGCGCCCAGCAACACGTTGCCCGCGCCATCGAGTGCGCCAACGTTCACGCCCGTGGTCGCCTGGTCGATGCGCAGTTGCGCGCCCGCCTGGTTGAGCACCGTGGCCTTGTCGGCCGAGGCGTTGCCCGCGAAGGCCAGCACGCCGCCCTTGGCATTGGTGATGGTCGAGGTGCCCGCGTTCGCCTTGTCCTGGAAGCGCACGGTGCCCTGGTTGCCGATCGCTGTGGTGCCGGCGTCGAATGCGCCATCCAGTTGCAGCGTGGCACCCGAGGCCACGCTCGCCGCGCCACTGCCGAGTGAGCCGGCCACGCCGGTAGCCAACGTACCCACGTCGACGAAAGTGCCGCCCGCGTAGTTGTTGGCCGCGCCGAGCCGCAAGGTGCCCGTGCCGATCTTGCGCAGGCTGCCCGCGCCGCTCACTGCCCCGTTGAGCGCCAGCGTGCGAGCCGCGTCGATGTCGAAGCTGTTGCTGCCTGCGCCCAGGCTCACGGTGCGGGTGCCGGCGGTGTCGCCGGTCACATGCAGGGTCGAACCTTCGAGCGATAGGCCACCCGTGGCTGCGCCAAGGTTGGCATCCGATGCGATCTGCAGGATGCCGCCCTTGACGGTGGTGCCGCCCGCATAGCTGCTGGTGCCATCCAGCACCAGCGTGCCGAGGTCTTCCTTCACCAATCCACCCGCGCCAGTCAGCGAAGACGCGATGGTCGCGGTCATGCCGGCACCCGCATTCGTGCCGTCGCCCACGCGCACGGTGGTGGCCGCGCTGCCGAGCTCGATCGCATCGCCCTGCACGCGGTAGCCATTGGTGGCGAACTGCGCACCGGTGATGCGCACGGTGCCATTGGCATCGTCCACGTCGACGGTGCCAGCGACGCCGCCGAACACCGCGAACTGGTTCTGCGCCCAGGCCGCGTTGATCTTGCCGTCCGCACCGGTCCAGCCATCGCCCGGTATACCCACGCGCCAGGAGCCGCTGCCGCCGGCCACCTGGCCGTCGTTGTACTTGCTGTTGTCGCCGCCATCCCAGAAGTTCAGCGACAGGCCCGCGCGATTGACCAGGTTGACCTGCTGGGCCACCGAGGTCTGCACCTGCAGGTCGGCCGTCGCGCCCGGTGCCGTGCCGATGTCGAGACCGTTGTCGGTCAGGCCACCCGTGTAGTTCATCAGCCGATAGATGCCAGCGCCGAACTTGCCGCCAGCGGTCTCGGCCACATTGAGCGTGCCATCGAGCTGCAGGTTGCCGTTGACGTTGACGAGGTCGTTGAGCGCACCGCCGGCAACACCGGCCTGACCCAGGTCGTAGTTGAGCACCGCGCCGTCGGACAGGCTCAGGCTGCCAACCGTCAGCGTTCCCGCACCGCCATTGCCCGCGGACAGCACGCCACCCTTCGCGATGTTCACCGCGCCCGCGATGCTGCCGGTGCCCGCGAGCGTGGCACCCGACTGCACCTTCACCGCACCCGTGCCCGTCGCACTGCCGCTCGCGTTGTTCGCGGCCAGCGTGCCGCCCGCCACCGTCGTGCCGCCGGTGTAGGTGTTGGCACCGCTCAGCGCGAGCGTTCCGCTGCCCACCTTGATGACAGAGCCGCCCGCGCCACTGACCGTGCCCGACAGCGTCGTGCTGGTGTTGAGACCGCCGGTGGTCAGCACCTTCGCGCCCAGCAGCACGTTGCCCGCGCCACCCAGGGCGCCGATGTTCACACCGGTACTTGCCTGGTCGATGCGCACCTGCGCGCCCGCCTGATTCAGCACCGTGGCCTTGTTGGCCGACGCGTCGTCCGCGAAGGCCAGCACGCCACCCTTGGCATTGGTGATCGTCGAGGTACCCGCGTTCGTCTTGTCCTGGAAGCGCACCGTGCCCTGGTTGCCGATGGCCGTGCTGCCGGCGTTGAAGCCGCCATCCAGTTGCAACGTGGCACCCGAAGCCACGCTCGCCGCACCGCTGCCGAGGGCGCCCGTGACGCCGGTGGCCAATGTGCCCGCGTCGACGAAGGTGCCGCCCACGTAGTTGTTGGCCGCGCCGAGCCGCAAGGTGCCCGCGCCGATCTTGCGCAGGCTGCCCGCGCCGCTGATCGTGCCGTTCAGCGCGACGGTCTTGTCGATGTCGAAGCCGTTGCTGCCCGCGCCCAGACTCACCGTACGCGCACTGGCGGTGTCGCCCGTCACGTGCAGCGTGGTGCCTTCGAGCGCGAGCCCTCCCGCGGCCGCACCGAGGTTCGCGTCCGAAGCGATCTGCAGGATGCCGCCCTTGATAGTGGTTCCGCCCGCGTAGCTGTTCGTGCCGCTCAGCACCAGCGTGCCCAGGTCTTCCTTGACCAGGCCGCCCGCGCCGGTCAGCGAGGACGCGATGGTCGCGGTCATGCCCGCGCCCGCCGCACTGCCGTCGCCCACGCGCACGGTCGTGGCCGCGCTGCCGAGGTCGATCGCGTCGCCCTGCACGCGGTAGCCATTGGTCGCGAACTGCGCACCCGTGATGCGCACCGTGCCGTTGCCATCGTCGACATCGACGGTGCCCGCGACACCGCCGAACACCGCGAACTGGTTCTGCGCCCAGGCCGCATTGATCTTGCCGTCCGCACCCGTCCAGCTGTCGCCCGGCACGCCCACGCGCCAGGTACCCGAGCCGCCGGCGATCTGGCCGTCGTTGTACTTGCTCGCGTCGCTGCCGTCCCAGAAGTTCAGCGACAGGCCCGAGCGGTTCACGAGGTTGACCTGCTGGGCCACCGAGGTCTGCACCTGCAGATCCGTTTTGGAACCCGGCGTCGTACCGATATCCAGGCCGTTGTCGGTCAACCCACCCGTGTAGTTGATGAGCCTGTAGATACCCGCGCCGAACACCCCGCCCTTCGACTGCGCCACGTTGAGCGTGCCGTCGAGCTGCAGGTTGCCGTTGACATTGACCAGGTCGTTGAGTGCCCCACCGGCCACGCCGGCCTGCCCCAGGTCATAGTTGAGCACCGCGCCATTGGCGAGGCTCAGGCTGCCAACCGTCAGCGTTCCCGCACCGCCATTGCCCGCGGACAGCACACCACCCTTCGCGATGTTCACCGCGCCCGCGATGCTGCCCGTGCCCGCGAGCGTCGCACCCGACTGCACCTGCACCGCACCCGTGCCCGTCGCACTGCCGCTCGCGTTGTTCGCGGCCAGCGTGCCGCCCGCCACCGTCGTGCCGCCGGTGTAGGTGTTGGCACCGCTGAGCGAGAGCGTGCCGCTGCCCACCTTGACGATCGAACCACCGGTGCCCGAACCGGGCTGCGCGAAGACGCTGCCCTTGTCGCTCACGACGCCCGAGATCGTGTCGCCCGCGTTCAGCCCGCCGAGCGTGAGCTGCGTGGCACCGAGCACGACCCCGCCCGCGCCCGACAGCGAACCGAGTTCGACGCCGGCCTTCGAGGTCAGGACCGAGACGTCGACCACGCCGCCCGCGGCGTTGGTCAGGGTCGACTTCGCGCCGCTCGCGCTGTCGAAGAACGCCACCAGGCCGCCGGAGGCGTTGGCGATCTTCGCGCTGCCGGCCGTGGCGGCCCCGGCGAAGGCCAGCAGGCCCTTGTCGCCGTTGGAGATCGTCGCCGTTCCCGCGCTGGAGGCGCCGACGAAGCGGATCACGCCGCCCGCGTTGGCGAGGGTCGCGTTGCCGGCGCTGGCGCTGGTGCCGAATTGCAGTTCGTTCGTCGTCGCTGACTGCCAGCCCTTGCCGTTGACCACGATGTTCGCGGCGGCCGCCGTCGCGGTCTGCCCGAACAGGAGCATGTTGCCGTCGTCGCTCGACCCCGCCCGGCCGACCGTGTAGCTGTTGCTGCCGCCGCTGGCCGATCCGCGCAGCGTCAGCGAGGTGTCGTTGCCCTGCTGCAGCACCGCGCCGCTGCCGAGCGCGCCGCTGGCGGTGGTGGTGATGGCCGCGCCGTCGCGCAGCACCGTGCCGCCGCTGTAGCTGCCGGCCTGCGCCAGGCTCAGCGTGCCGCCCTTGCCGGTAACCGTGAGCGCGCCCTTGCCGCTGACCGCGCCGCCGATGCCGAAGCTGTTGCTGCCCAGGTCGACGGTGCCGCCGCCCGTGCCCAGCGCCAACGCGCGCGTGCTCACGAAGTTCGCGGCGCCCGCGCCGATGCGCAGCGTGCCGCCGTCGAGGCCGAGGCCCGTTCCGGCCTTGCCGAGGTTGGCGTCGGCCGTGATCTGCAGGATGCCGCCCTTGACCGTGGTGCCGCCCGCATAGCTGTTGACGCCGCCGAGCACCAGCGTGCCCAGGTCGTCCTTCACGAGGCCGCCGGTGCCCGTGATCGCCGCGTCGATGGTCGCGCTCATGCCCGCGCCCGCGGCGGTGCCATCGCCGACGCGGATGACCGAGCCCGCCGTGTTCATCGTGAGCGCATCGCCGCCGATGGTGTAGCCGTCGACCGCGAACTGCGCGCCGCCCAGGCGCACCGCGCCGCCCACGCCCTTGTTGTCGACCGTGACGGTGCCGGCCTTGCCGCTGAAGATCGCGAAGCCGTCCTGCACCCAGGTGCCGTTGGCCAGCCCGTTGGCGTCGGTCCAGTAGTCGCCCGGGCCGCCAGCGCGCCAGGTGCCCGAGCCGCCGGCAATCTTGCCGTCGTTGACGTTGGCGGCGTTGCCGCCGTCCCAGAGGTTGAGCACCAGCCCGTCGGTGTTCAGCAGGTTGACCTGGTTGGCCACCGAGGTCTGCAACCAGAGCTTGCTCGCATCGGTGGGCGCCGTGCCGATCACCAGCCCGTTGTCGGTCAACGTGCCGGTGTAGTTGATGAGGCGGTACAGCCCCGCGCCGAACTTGCCGCCCGCGGTCTCGCTCACGTTGAGCGTGCCGTCGAGCCGCAGGTTGCCGTTGACGTTGATCAGGTCGTTGAGCGATCCGCCCGCCACGCCGGCCTGGCCCAGCTGGTAGTTCAGCACCGACCCCGCATTGAGGGCCAGGCCGCCCACGGTCAGCGTGCCCGCGCCGTTGCCGGGGTTCACCGCGCCGCCGTTCGCCACGGTGACCGTGCCCGCGATGGTTCCCGTGCCGGCCAGCGTCGCGCCCGACTGCACCTGCACCGCGCCCGTGCCGGTGGCGCTGCCGCTCTTGTTGGTCACGCTCAGCGTGCCCGCGGCCACCGTCGTGCCGCCGGTGTAGGTGTTGGCGCCGCTCAGCGTGAGCGTGCCGGCGCCGACCTTGACGATCGAGCCGCCGGTGCCCGATCCCGGCTGCGCGAAGACGCTGCCCTTGTCGCTGACGACACCCGAGAGCGTGTCGTTGCCGCCAAAACCTCCCACCGTGAGACGCGTGGCACCGAGCACCACCGCGCCCGAGCCCGAGAGCGAGCCGAGTTCGACGCCGGTCTTGGCGGTCGAGCCCGAGACATCGACCGTGCCCGTCGACTTGACGACGGTGCCCGTGGTGCCGGTCGCAGTGTCGGCGAACTGCAGCATGCCGCCCTGGTTGTCGATCGCCGCCTTGGCCGCCGAGGACGCGCCGATGAAGGACAGCAGGCTGTTGGCGCCGTTGGTGATCGTCGCGCTGCCCGCGCTCGACTTCGCCGCGAAGACGACCGCGGCGCCCTTGTTGTTGATGGTGGCATTGGCGCCGACGGCGCCGTCGAGGAACTGCAGCGAGTTCCGGTCCGGGTCCTGCCAGCCCGCGCCGAACAGCGCGATCTTCGCCGCGGCGGCGGTCGCGTTCTGCGCGAAGGCCAGCGTGTTGTTGCCGGAGACGCCGGCCGTGCCGACGATGTAGTTGTTGGAGCCGGCGCCGCCGCCGGTGGAGAAGACCAGCGAGGTGTCGCTGTCGACCTGCCGCACGTCGCCGCTGCCCAGCGCGCCGGCGGCAAAGGCCGTGATGCTGGCGCCGCCGCGCAGCGAGGTGCCACCCGCGAAGCTGTTGGCCTTGGAGAGCAGCAGCGTGCCACCCTTGCCGGTGACCGTGAGCGCGCCCTTGCCGCTGAGCACGCCATCGACCTCGTAGGCGTTGTTCGCCAGGTCCAGCGTGCCGCCGCCCGTGCCGAGCGCGATATCGCGCGCGGTGCCCAGCGGACCCGAGCCCGCGGCGATGGCCAGCGTGCCGCCGTCGAGCGCGAGATCGCCGGCCGCGGCACCGAGGTTGGCATCGGAGGAGATCCGCAGCACGCCGGCCTTCACCGTGGTGCCGCCCGCATAGCTGTTCTTGCCGCTGAGCACCAGCGTGCCGCCATCGTCCTTCACCAGGCCGCCGGCACCGCCGATCGCGGCGGCGATGGTGGCGCTCATGCCCGTGCTCGCCGCGGTGCCGTCGCCCACGCGCACCACGGTGGCGGGCGCATCGATGGCGAGCGCGCTGCCGTTCACCGTGTAGCCGCTGACCGCGAACTGCGCGCCGCCCATGCGCACCGCGCCGCCGGGGCCGGTGTTGTCGACCGTGACGGTGCCGGGCGCGCCCGCGAAGATCGCGAAGCCGCCCTGCTGCCAGCTCGCATTGAGCTTGCCGTCGACGCCGGTCCAGTTGGTCGACGGGCCGCCCGCGCGCCAGGTTCCGCTGCCGCCGCTGACCTTGCCGTCGTTGATGTTGGCGCTGCCCGTGCCGTCCCACATGTTGAGCGCGAGGCCGCTGGCGTTCAGCAGGTTGACCTGGTTCGCGATCGAGGTCTGCACCTGCAGGTTGGCGGCGCTCGTGGGCGCGGTGCCGATGTCCAGGCCGTTGTCGGTCAGCGTGCCGGTGTAGTTGATGAGGCGGTACAGTCCCGCGCCGAACTTGCCGCCGGCCGTCTGCGCCACGTTGAGCGTGCCGTCGAGCTGCAGGTTGCCGTTGACGTTGATCAGGTCGTTGAGCGAACCGCCCGCCACGCCGGCCTGGCCCAGGTCGTAGTTCAGCACCGCGCCGCTGGCCAGGTTCAGCCCCCCGAGCGTCAGCGTGCCGGCCCCCCCATTGCCGGCCGACAGCACGCCGCCCTTGGCCACGCTCACCGTGCCCGTGATGCTGCCCGTGCCCGCGAGCGTGGCGCCCGATTGCACCTGCACCGCGCCCGTGCCCGTGGCGCTGCCGCTCGCGTTGTTCGCGGCCAGCGTGCCGGCCGTCACCGTGGTGCCGCCGGTGTAGGTATTGGCGCCCGTCAGCGCGAGCGTGCCCGTGCCGACCTTGACCACCGCGCCGCCCGTGCCCGCGCCCGGCTGCGCGAAGGCGCTGCCCTTGTCGCTCACGATGCCCGAGATCGTGCCGCTGGCGTTCAGGCCACCCAGCGTGAGCCGCGTGGCGCCCAGCACCACGTTGCCCGCGCCCGAGAGCGCGCCGAGCGAGAGGCCGGTCTTGGCGGTCACGCCCGAGACGTCGACCACGCCGCCCGCGGCGTTGGTCAGCGTCGCGTTCGCGCCCGTCGAACTCTCGGCGAAGTAGACCGTGCCGCCCTTCGCGTTGGCGATCTTCGCGCTGCCGGCCGTGGCGGTATCGGCGAAGCTCACGAGGCTGTTGGCGCCGTTCGAGATCGTGGCGCTGCCCGCGCTCGCGCTCTGCTGGAAGGAGACCGCGCCGCCCAGGTTGCCGATGGTGGAGGTGCCGGCATTGGAGGTGTCGCCGAACTGCACGGTGTTCGCCGTGGCCGATTGGCCGCCGCTGCCGTTCACGTCGATGTCCGCGCTGCCGGCCGTCGCGTTCTGCGCGAAGACCAGTCGGTTGTCGCTGTCGGACGTGCCCGCGCGCCCGACGGTGTAGCTGTTGGCGCCGGCGCTGGCCGCGTTGAACAGCGTCACCCGCGAGCCGCTGCCCTGTTGCCGCACCGGGCCACTGCCAAAGGCACCGCTCACGCCGGCGGTCACGCCCGCGGCGCCCTGAACCACGGTGCCGCCCTTGTAACTGCTGGCCACCGCCAGGTTCAGCACGCCACCCTTGCCGGTGACGCTCAGCGCGCCATTGCCACTGATGGCACCGCCGAAGCCCCAGGTCGAATTGCCGAGGTCGATGCTGCCGCCGCCCGCGCCCAGCGCCAGCGCGCGCGCGCTGGCGAGCGACCCGCTGCCGGTCGCGATGCGCAGCGTGCCGCCGTCGAGCGCGAGGCCCTTGCCGGCCGCGCCGAGGTTGTTGTCGGCCGAGAACTGCAGGATGCCGCCCTTGACCGTGGTGCCGCCCGTGTAGCTGTTCTTGCCGCTGACGATCAGCACGCCGCCGTCGTCCTTGACCAGCCCGCCGGTGCCGCCGATCGCGGCCGCGATGGTCGCGGTCATGCCCGCGCTCGCGGCCGTGCCGTCGCCCACGCGCACCACGGTGTTCGCCGCGTTGATGGTGAGCGGGTCGCCGTTGATCGTGTAGCCGTCGACCGCGAACTGCGCGCCGCCGATGCGCACCGCGCCGCCCGCGCCGTTGTTGGCGACCGTGACGGTGCCGGCCTTGCCGCTGAACACCGCGAAGCCGTCCTGCACCCAGGTGCCGTTGGCCAGGCCGTTGGCATCGGTCCAGTTGTCGCCGGGCGAACCGGCGCGCCAGGTGCCGCTGCCGCCCTCGACCTGGCCGTTGTTGAAGGCCGCGGCATTGCTGCCGTCCCACAGGTTGAGCGTGAGCCCGCCGGTATTGACCAGGTTGACCTGGTTGGCCGTATTCGTCTGCAGCGTGAGGTAGCTCAGCGGGGTCGGCGCGCTGCCGATCGTCATCGCATTGGCGGTGAGCGTTCCCGTGTAGTTGATGAGCCGGTAGATGCCGGCGCTGAAGCTGCCGCCGGCCGACTGGGCGAGGTTGAGGGTGCCCGCCAGCGAGAGATTGCCGTTGACGGTCAGCAGGTCGTTGAACGCACCGCCGACCACGCCCGCCTTGCCGAGCTGCATCTCGAGCGTCGAGCCCGCGGCGAGCGTGAGCGCGCCGGTGGTCAGCGCGCCCACGCCGCCGTTGCCGACCGACAGGCGCGCACCGAGCGCCACGTTCACGGGACCGGCGATCGCGCCGCTGCCCATGAGCGTGGCGCCCGTCTGCACCTGCACCGCGCCCGTGCCCGTGGCGCTGCCGCTCGCGTTGTTGATGCTCAAGGTGCCCGCGGTCACCGTGGTGCCGCCGGTGTAGGTGCTCGCGCCGCCCAGCGTGAGCGTGGCGGTGCCCTGCTTCACGATGCTGCCGGCGCCCGAGATCTGCCCATTGAGCGTGAGGCTCGGCCCGGAGATCGCCAGCGAGTTCGACTTGCCGATGGCGAAGGCATTGCCCAGCGTCAGCGCCGCGTTGCCCGACAGCGCCGTGTCGCCCTCGATCGACACCGCGCCCGTACCCAGCGCGGTGTTGCTGCCGAGCACGACCGTGTTGTCGGCGAAGCTCGTGCCGCCCGCATAGCTGTTCGCGCCGAGCAGCGAGACCTTGCCGCCGATGCCGCGCAGGTCGAGCGAACCCGCGCCCGACACCGTGCCGTTGAAGCTCACCGCGCCCGGCGTCTGCACGCTGAGCACGCCGGCACCGGTGCTGGTGCTCAGGCCGACCGCGTTGAGCGCGAGCGCGCCCGGACTCATGAGCGTGACGGCTCCGCCGATGTCGAGCGCGGCACCGCCGATCGCCTTCGCGCTCGCGGCCAGCAGCGAGCCGGCGTTGGCCGTGAAGCTGCCGGTGAAGGCGCTGTTGTTGCCGCTCAGCGTGAGCGTGCCGCTGCCGCTCTTGATCAGCGTGCCGTCGCCGCTGAAGTCGCTCGCGATCGTGGTGCTGGTGCCGTCGGCCATGCGCAGCGAAGAGCCCGCGGCGAGCGCGATCTTGCTGCCCGCCACGCCCGACAGGTTGCCCACGGCGGCGTTGCCCGAATCGGTGTGCAGCAGCGTGCCCGCGGCGGCCAGGCTCAGCGTGGTGCCGGCGCCGAAGGTGCCGCCCGAGGCGAAGCCCAGCGCGCCCGCGTTGACCGTCGCGGTGCGCGGTGCCATCGAGCGGTTGATCACCCAGTCGCCGCTGTCCTCCTTGAACAGGTCGCCGCCGAAGGTGGTGGTGCCCGTGGCCGCCTGCGAATAGATCTGCGTGCCCGCGCCCGCCAGCGTCAGCGTCGATCCGGTCTTGGAGCCGATGCTGAGGTCGCCCACGATCCGGCTGCCCACGCGCAAGGTGACCCGTTGCACCAGCCCGCCGTCGAAGATGGCGCTGCCTTGCAGCAGGCCGCCGTTGTCGAGCGTGAGCGAGGTCGCTTGGCCGTAGATGCTGGCGGCGGGACCCGAGATGGTGGAGCCCAGCGTATTGGTGATGCTCGCGCTGCCGCCGCCGAAACCCAGCCCGAGGTAGTTGCCCGTGCTGGTGATGCGGCTGTTGCCGGTGTTGACGATGGTGCCGCCGCCGTAGATCAGCGCGCCCGCGAGGCCCTCGATGATGCCGCCGTTCGAATTGGTCAGCGTGACCGGCCCGCCCGTCACCTGGATCGCGCGGTCGGTGCTGCGGATGATGCCGCCGTTGTTGTTGATGACCGCGTTGCCGCCGAGCACCACGCCCGACGTGCCGCTGATGGTGCCGGTGTTGTTGACCGTGATGTTGGCGCCCGTGTAGATGCCCCAGGTGCCGTCGCCGAGCTTGGCGATCTCGCCGCTGTTGTTGATCGTGCCGCCGTTCGAAACGCCGACCCAGCCCGGCGTGGTACCCGTGCAGGTGAGCACGTTGCCCGCGAGCGTGCAGACCGCCGAGGCCGTTCCGCTGAGCAGGAAGAGCGGCACGCCCAGCAGCGGCGCCACCAGGCTCGCGCTGGCCAGCGCACGCCGGCCACCGCTGCGCTTGCCGCGCGCGCGCGCCGTCTCGCAGACGGCCACCCAGGCTCCGAGCGCTGCGTTCCAGATGGTTTTGTAGACGACGTTCATCGGCGGTTCTCCATGGGCCGCGCATGCAAGGCGTCGCGGCGGAAATCGGGTCGGGCGCGGCAGGCGATGCATGAGGAAGCGGGCACGGTCGATGCAGCCGACGACCGCGGGTCGATGGCTGGCGTGCTGCTTTTCATGGGGTCTCCTCCTGCCATGCAAGCGCGAATGCGCATGGCGCGTGCGGCATCACTGCGTTGCCGCTTGGAGGGAAATTCTCAAAGGCCGATGTCCGATTTGCACCTTACTTTTTCTTGCAACGGACACCCCAAACACCCCCGGGAAACCGTGGTTCCGGGAGCAAAGGAATGCATTGGTTCTCGCATCGCGCGTGGCCGTGCGCGCGCTGCTCAAGGCTCGATGCGCGCGTCCCCCTGGAAGCTGTAGCCCTCGCCGCGCACCGCGACGATCGGCAGCTTCTCGCCGCAGGCCTGCTCGGCCTTGCGGCGCAGCCGCGAGACCGTGACATCGAGGTTGCGCTCGTAAGCTTCGAGCCCGGGGCGCCCCATCGCCGCGAGCAGCGTGCCGCGGTCCACCACTTCGCGCGGCTGCTCGATCAGGCATTGCAGAAGCCTTGCTTCCGCGTTCGACAGCTGCACGCGCTCGCCGGCCGGCGACAGCAGCAGCCAGGTGGTGTAGTGATAGCGCCAGGGCACGTGCGCGGCGAGCTCGCCGGCCTGCGCGGCACTGGGCTCGCGCGCGCCCTGCCCCGGCGTCTCCTGGCTGCGCTGCAGCAGGTTGTGCAGCACCATCTCGAGCTCGCGCAGGTTCACCGGCTTCACGAGGTAGTAGTCGGCGCCCAGTCCCAGTCCATGCAGCCGGTCGTTGAGCATGCCGCGCGCGGTCAGCATCACGATGCGCATGGCGCTGCGCGAGCGCAGGCGGGCCAGTACGCTGAAGCCGTCCTCGCCCGGCAGGTTGACGTCGCACACCACGGCATCGAAGTCCTGCCGCTCGAGCTCCGCGTCGAGCTTCTCGGCGCTCTCCACGCCGTACGCGAGCATGCCCACGCCGCGCAGGTAGCGCAGCACCGTGTCGCGCAGGTCGTCGTCGTCCTCGATGACCAGGACGCGGGTCGCGGCGCTCACCGGCGGCCTCCGTGCACGGCCATCGGCAGCGCGACCGCGCCGCGCGCTGGCGCCGGCTCGGCGCTGCCGAGCAGCGGCAGCGTCAGCGTCAGCACGGCCCCCTCGCTGGCGCCGTTGGCGGCGACCACGCTGCCGCCATGGACCGTGGCGATGCGGTGCACCATGTGCAGGCCCAGCCCGATGCCCGGGATGCGCCGCACGCCGGCCGCGCGGTAGAAGCGCTCGAACACATGCGTCAGGTCCTGCGGCATGAAGCCCGGGCCTTCGTCGCACACCTGGATGCAGACGCCCGGTATCGCATCGCCTTCGGGAAAGCCGTCGGCACGGCAGCGGCGGATGCCGGCGCGCACGCGCACCGGCGAATGCGGCGGCGCGTACTTGATGGCGTTGGTCAGCAGGTTGTCCATCGCGATGTGCATCAGCGTCTCGTCCGCCAGCACCGGCAGCTCGCGCGCATCGAGCTGCAGCGAGATGCGACCGCCGGCCATGCCCTCGTTGTGCTCCTCGATCTTCTCGCTCAGGAACACCGCGAGCTCGAGCGGCGCCAGGTGCAGGTTGTTGCTCGAGGCATCGAGCCATTCGTCGGCCAGCAGGGTGTCGACCAGGTCGCGCATGCGAAAGACCGTGCGGCCGATCTTCTCGGCTTCCCTCTTGACCTCCTCGCGCGCCAGGCCGAGCCGGTCGTCCGAGAGGATCTGCGCCGAGCCGCCGATCGTGCCGAGCGGCGTGCGGAACTCGTGCGACACCATGGCCAGCAGGCCGCGCTGCTCGCGCAGCGCCAGCGCCAGCTGGTCGTGCGTGCGATGGTGCTGGGCGATCTCCTGGCGCAGGTCGTGGGTGCGCTCGTTCACGCGCCGCGCCAGGCGCGCGCGGTGCCGCAGCGACAGCGAGAGCGCGCGCCGCTCGCGCTGGCGCACGCGCCAGCCCAGCGCGAAGAAGAAGGCCATGATGTGGAGGATGCTGCCGATCGCGTAGCTGGACTGGGTGACCAGCGTGTAGGGCAGCCACTGCAGGTTCTTGGCGAAGTGCATCGCGCCCATCATCAGGTAGACCGCATAGCCGATCAGTCCCGGCCAGGCCTGGAGGTTGCGGCGCAGCGCCACCGCGCACATCGGCACGATGCAGACGGCGAACAGCACCCAGGCCATGTTCAGCGGCCGCGCGACACGGCCGTAGCCGCCGGCGATGGCGATCGCGCAGCCTGCGAGGCACAGCAAGGTCATGACCTGGAACACGCGATTCATGCGCGGGAACTGCCGGTCCATGTCCAGCAGCACGCGGGCGAATGCGAAGGCGGCGGCCGTGTGCAGGCAGACCGCGAAGTTGTGCAGGCGGACGGCGGCCCGCGGGTCGTCCTGCAGCCACAGCGCCGCCGGCAGGCCCTCCGAGCTCGCGAACAACAGCGCCAGCGTGAACAGGTAGCCGGCATAGGCGAGGAAGCGCCGGTCGGGCAGCGCGATGCCCATCATCAGGCTGACCACCGCCATCAGCAGGGCCATGCCGGTGACCGCCGCATCGACGTAGTTGAGCTCCTGCTGCACCACCGCCTGCTCGCGCAGCGGCGACACCCCGCCCGCGAGGCTCAGCGAACGGTCGCCCGCGAGGCGCACCCAGACCCAGCGCGGCTCGGTGTCGCGCAGCTCGGGCAGCCGCGTCGCGGGGATCGACCAGGGCAGCTCGCGCTGCGAGCCGGCACGCATCCCGCCGAGTTCGCGGTGGACGAAGCCGCCGCCCGCGCCGCCTTCGGCATCGGGCCACCACACGTCGATGTAGTCCGCGTAGGGTGCATTGAGCCGCAGCCACCAGCCGCCCTCGAGCGGACGCGCCACCTCCTCGGGCGAGGCCTGGATCCGGAAGCGCACCCACCACGCACCCCGGGCGTAGCCGCCGTTGAAAACATTCGCGAGCGTCTCGAACTGCTGCCGATAGGGAGGCGCGGCGACCTGTTCGCGCGTGAGCAGGCCGGTCTTGTCGTGGAAGGCCTCCAGATGCCCGATGAAGTTGCGCTCGCGGATGCTCAATGCGGTGTCGAGCCGCAGCGGCTCCACCTGCGCATGGCTCGGCAGTGCCAGGCAGGCCAGCAGCAAGAGGGCGAGCCATGTCCCGAGATGCTTCAGGCGTGGGGCAATGAACAAAGTGGCCGTCCGGGTCCTCGAATTCATGCAGGGGGCTTCGCGAGAATGGATGTGCTCGTCCGTGGGTGCTGCGTCTACCGATATCCGTGGCACCCGCTCGCCGCCCTCGGGATCGCGCGACCTGGGTGCCGTCGCCGCGCCGGATTCTGGGGCGCGGGTCCCGAGTTTGCACCTTACTTTTTCTTTCATGCGCCCGATCGCGGGCACTGACAGCATTCCGACAGCCGGCCCCAGGCACCATGCGGCCTTCTGGAAAAACACGGAGACAAGACCGATGCGCCTCGACCTTCCCCAACACCTGGGTTCGCCCACCCGCCGCCAATGGTTGCAATCGGGCAGCGCGCTCGCTCTCGGCGGCCTGCTGCCGGGCTTCGCGGGCCTCGCCCGCGCCGACGACACCTGGCCCAACAAGGCCGTGCGCTTCGTCGTGCCCTTCGCGCCGGGCGGCAGCTCGGAGATCGTGGCGCGCTCGACCGCGGTCGAGCTGTCGCGCACGCTGGGCCAGAACGTGTTCGTCGACAACAAGCCCGGCGCGGCCGGCAACATCGCGATGAGCGAGGTGGCGCGCAGCACCGACCAGCACACGCTGATCCTCGGCCACATCGGCACGCTGGCGGTCAACCCCTACATCTTCGCCAAGCTGCCCTACGACGCGAACAAGGACTTCAAGCCCGTGAGCCTGCTGGCCAAGGTGCCCAGCCTCTACGTGGTGCATCCCGACGTGCCGGCGAAGAACCTCAAGGAGTTCATCGCCTATGCCAAGAGCAAGCCCGGCAAGCTCAGCTACGGCTCGGCCGGCAACGGCAGCGCGGGCCACCTCGCCTTCGAATACCTGAAGATGACCTCCGAGGTCTTCATGCTGCACGTGCCCTACCGCGGCACCGGCCCGATGGTGACCGACCTGCTGTCGGGCCGGCTCGATGCCTCGGCCATCGGCGCGGCCGCGGTCATCCCCTTCATCAAGGCCGGCAAGGTGCGCTGCATCGCCACCGGCTCGGCCAAGCGGCTGGCCCAGCTGCCCGACGTGCCGACCGTGGCCGAGCAGGGCTTCCCGGGCTTCGAGATGACGCAGTGGTACGGCATGCTCGCGCCGGCCGGCATCACGCCGGCCCAGCTCGCCAAGCTCTCGGCCGAAACCATGAACGCCGTGAAGGCGCCCGAGTCGATGCGCCGCCTGACCGGCGACGCGGCCGAGGCCGTCGGCGGCACGCCCGAGCAGTTCGCGCAGTTCATCGCGAGCGAGCAGGCACGCTGGCAGAAGGTGATCGCGCGGGCGGGTATCAAGCCCGACTGAAAACGGGGGCGGGAGCGGACAGCCGAACGCAGAAGAAATACAAAAGTTGCGCGGAAGCCGCAGAAGAATCCAGAAGATATTTTTTTCTGCGTCTTCTGCGAAACCTTCGCGACTTCTGCGTTCGGCTGTCCGCCCCCGCTTTCCGGCTCTAGGATCACGCCCATGCGCATCCTGCTCGCCGAAGACGAACACACCCTGGGCACCTGGCTCAGCAAGGCGCTCGAGCATGCGGGCATTCAGGTCGAGTGGGTGGACGACGGCCGGCTGGCCGACCGCGCGCTGCAGCAGCGCGACCACGATGCGCTGGTGCTCGACCTCGGGCTGCCCGGGCTCGACGGCCATGCGGTGCTGCAGCGGCTGCGCGAGCGCGACCAGCGGCTGCCCGCGCTGATCCTCACGGCGCGCGACTCGCTCGACGAGCGCGTGAGCGCGCTCAATGCCGGCGCCGACGACTTCCTCGCCAAGCCCTTCGCGCTGGCCGAGCTCGAGGCCCGGCTGCATGCGCTGGTGCGCCGCGCGCGCGGCGTCGAGCATCCGCGGCTGGCCTGCGGCCCGCTGGTGTACGACGGCGCGCGGCGGCAGTTCGCGCTGGCCGGCGAGGCGCTCGCGCTGTCGCCGCGCGAGCTCGCGGTGCTGCGCGTGCTGGTGCAGCGCAGCGGCGAGCCGCTGTCGAAGCAGCAGATCCTCGAGCGCGTGTTCTCCGACGACGAGGAGGTGCATCCCGAGGCCGTCGAGGTGCTGGTCTACCGGCTGCGCAAGCGGCTGGACGGCAGCGGCGTGCGCATCGTCACGCTGCGCGGCCTGGGCTACGTGCTCGAGGCGGACTGAGAACGTGTTCAGGGCGCGTCCCTCGACCGGCTGGCTGCGCCGCGCGAGCCTCTGGCAGCGGCTTGCGCTGCTGCTGCTGCCCGCGCTGGTCGCCGTCATCGGCATCGAGCTGTGGCGCACGCGGCACGACGCGCTCGAATCGGCCAACGCGGCCTACGACCGCTCGCTGCTCGGCGCGCTCAAGTCCATCGACGCCAACATCTCGACCGCCTCGGGCGGGCTCTCGGTCGAGCTGCCCTACACCATGTTCGAGTTCTTCGAGCTCACGGCCAGCGGCCAGGTGTTCTTTCGCGTGGCCACTTCCGACGGGCTGGTGGAGCTCGGCAGCGCCGACCTGCCCGCGCCGCCCGCCTCGCTCGCGCTCGGCGTGCCGGCCTTCTACGACGCCGAGTATTTCGGCGAGGCCGTGCGGCTCGCGGCCTACCGGCGCGAGCTCGACCGCGCGCCCTCGGGCAGCGCCGGGCGCAGCGTGCTGATCCAGGTCGGCGAAAGCACGCGCTCGCGCCAGGCATTCAGCGCGCGCTTCGTGCGCAGCGCCGCACTGCGCGATGCGCTGGTGCTCGCGCTGCTGGTGTTCGGCACCGGCGCCGCGCTGGCGGCGGCGCTGCGGCCGCTGTCGCGCCTCGCGCGCGAGGTCGAGGCGCGCAAGCCCGACGACCTCACGCGCATCGCCGACGCCGACCTGCCCGCCGACGTGCGGCCGCTGGTGGCCGCGGTCAATCGCCAGATGTCGCGCACGCAGGACCTGGTGGCGCAGCAGCGGCAGTTCCTCGACGATGCCTCGCACCAGCTGCGCACCCACCTGACCACCTTGCAGATGCAGGCCGACTACGCGCAGCGCCAGCACGATCCGCTGCAGGTGCGCGCCGCGCTCGACGCGCTGGGCACCGAGATCGGCCGCGCCACGCGCAGCGCACAGCAGTTGCTGGCGCTGGGCCGCAGCGACACCGTGGCCGTGGCGCCGGCGGCGTTCGAACTCGCCGGCCTGCTGCGCGAGGTGGCCGTCGACCTGCTGCCGCAGGCGCGCGCCAAGCGCATCGACCTCGGCATCCAGGCACCCGACGAAGCCGCGGAGCACGCGCACCTCGCCATCGCCGACCGCGCGCTGCTGCGCGAGGCGCTCACCAACCTCGTCGCCAACGCGATCGCCTACACGCCGGCCGAGGGCACCATCACCGTGTTCGCGGCCGGCGACGCGGCCGGCTGGAGCCTCAATGTCGAGGACGACGGCCCCGGCCTCGGCGAGGAGGAGCGCGCCCAGCTCGGCCAGCGCTTCCGGCGCGGCGCGCGAGCGGGCAAGGGCGGCTTCGGGCTCGGCCTGGCCATCGCGCGCTCGATCGCGCAGCGCCATGGCGGCGAGCTGCGGCTCGAGGCGCGCGAGAGCGGCAGCGGGCTGCATGCCATCATCTGGTGGCCGAAGCCGGGCACGGCCTGAGCGCCGTCGCGCCTCGTTTCGCGGCCAGAATCCCCGCCATGCCGATCCGCATCGATCACCCTCGACGCCACGCCCTGCGCGCGCTCTCGGCGCTGCTGCTGCCCGGCGGCGCGATGCGCGCCTTCGCGGCGCCGCAACTCGATCCGGCCGATCCGTCGCAGGCCGCGGCCGAATGCATCATCCCCGCCAAGGCCGGCGGCGGCTTCGCCCTCACCTGCGCGCTCGCGCGCGACGCGCTGCAGGCCGTGCGCCCCGCGCGCGCGCCGCTCGCTCAGCGCTTCCTGCCGGGCGGCATCGGCGCCCTTGCCTTCGACCGCATCGCCACCGGCCGCCTCGGCGGTCCCGGCACGCTGGTCGCGTTCTCGAGCGGCTCGCTGCTCAACCTCGCGCAGGGCCGCTTCGGCCCGCATCCGACCAGTGCCGTGCGCTGGGTCGCCGCGCTCGGCACCGACTACGGCGTGGTCGTGGTGCACCGCGACTCGCCCTGGCGCAGCCTGCGCGAGTTGATGGCCGCGCTGCGCCAGTCGCCCTCGCGCATCGTGTTCGGCGCCGGCGGCACCGTCGGCAGCCAGGACTGGGTGAAGGCCGCGCTGCTGGTGCGCGCCGCCGGCGGCGACCACCGCGCGATGCGCTTCGTCTCCTTCGAAGGCGGCGGCGATGCGCTCGGCGCGCTGCAGGGCCGGCATGTCGACGTGTTCGCGGGCGACGCCGCCGAGGCGCTGCAGGCCATGGCCGGCGGCACCGCCGTGCGCCTGCTCGCGGTGCTGTCGGAAGCGCGGCTCGGCGGCGCGCTCGCGGGCGTGCCGACCGCGCGCGAACAGGGCGTGGACCTCGTGTGGCCCACCGTGCGCGGCCTCTACATCAGCGCCGACGTGCCCGACGCCGCGCTGCGCGCCTGGACCACCGCTTTCGAGGAGGCCATGGCCGCGCCCGGCTATGCTGCGCTGCGCGAGCGGCATGGGCTCTATCCCTTCGCGCTCACGGGGGCCGCGCTCGATGCCTATGTGCGGGAACGCATCCAGGTTTATCGGCAGCAGGCCGAAGAACTGGGATTGCGGCGGTGGAATCCTTGATCTCGATCCGGCCCGCGTCGATCCACCGAAGGCGATGCATCCTTCGAACCAGGAGAAGTCTTGATCCCCTCGGAACTGCAAACCTACCTCCACGACCACATCCCCCTCTCGAAGGCCATGGCCGTGTCCGTCGCCTCGGTGGCAGCGCATGAAGTGGTGCTGCGCGCACCGCTCGCGCCCAACATCAACCACCGCGACACCGTGTTCGGCGGCAGCGCCTCGGCGGTCGCGATCCTCGCGGCCTGGTCGCTGCTCAACACGCGGCTGACGGCCGAGGGCCTGGCCAGCCGGCTCGTGATCCAGCGCAACACCATGGCCTACGAGCTGCCGATCGAGGGCGACTTCATCGCGCGCTCGGCCTTCGACGAACCCGCGCAGTGGCTGCCGTTCGCGCGCATGCTGGCGCGCAAGGGCAAGGCCCGCATCTCGGTGTCGTCGCAGCTCGAGTACGGCGGGCAGGTCGTGGGGCGGCTGACGGGCGAATTCGTGGCGCTGCGCCCGCCGCCCGAACCGACCGCGTAGCAACGGCCATGCAGAACACCCTCGTGAAATCCGCGGTGCGGGTCTTCGAACTCCTCGAGTTGTTCGAGGCCGAGCAGCGGCCGCTGCGCGTGGCGGAGATCGTGCAGAAGCTGGGCGCGCCGCAATCGAGCGTCTCGATGCTGCTCAAGACCCTGGCCAGCCAGGGCTACATGGAGTACGAGCGCGCGACGCGCAGCTACTGCCCGTCGGTGCGGGTCGCGTTCCTCTGCGAATGGGCCACGCGCATGCCGGGCCAGCGCGAGACGATCCACGACACGCTGCGCCGCCTGGCCAGCGAGACCGGCGAGTCGGTGCTGCTCGGGCGCAAGAGCGGCCTCTCGCTGCAGTACATCTCGGTGATCCAGTCGCAGCACGCGCTGCGCTTCTCGCCCTCGCCGGGCGTGAAGCGGCCCATGCACCACGCCGCCATCGGCATCATGCTGCTGAGCGAGATGAAGGACGAGCAGATCGAACTGCTGCTGCGGCGCTACAACGCGGAGCGCGGCAAGGGCGGCCCGATCGCACGGATCGCGCAGACCCTGCGCGCGGTCGAGCAGGCGCGCGAACAGGGCTGGTACGAATCGGCCAATCTCGCGACCTCGGGCGCGGGCGTGATCGCCACCCTGATCCCCACCAAGATCCGCAGCCAGCGGCTGGCGATCGGGATCGGTGCGCCGGTCGATCGGCTGCACCAGCGGCGCAAGCAACTGCTGCCCGCGCTGCTGGCCGCCGCGGGAAATTGCTGAGCGCGGCGCTCAGCGGCCTTGGTCGCGCGCCTCGATCGCCGCCTGCATTGCCAGCAGGCGCTGCGCCTGCGCAAGATGCAGCCGCTCGACCATCCGGCCCTCGAGGTTGATGACGCCCGCGCCCGCATGGCGGGGCAGTTCGAAGGCCGCGACGATTGCCCGCGCCTCCTCGAGCGCCGCCGCCGAGGGAGAGAAGGCCGCGTTCGCCGGCGCGATCTGCGACGGATGGATCAGCGTCTTGCCGTCGAAGGCCATGCGCGACGACTGCAGGGCCTCCGCATCGAAGCCCGTGGTGTCGGCGAAGTCGTTCCAGACGCCGTCGAGCACGCAGATGCCGTGCCGCTTCGCATTGAGCACGACATTCATCAGCCAGGGCATGAGGTAGCGCCGCCCATCGCCCGCGAACACGCCCGTTTCCTTCGCGAGATCGTTGGTGCCGACCACGAGGGCCTCGAGCCGCGGGCGCGCGCCGAGGCCGGCGCGCACGATGTCGTCGAGCGCCGCGAGTGCGTCGGCCGTCTCGACCATCAGCCATAGCCGCAATTCAGTGCCGAGACCATGGCGCAGCGCGGCCTCCGACAGGAAGCGTACGTCGTTCGCGCTGCCGATCTTGGGCACCAGCAACGCATCGGGGCGGCAGCGCGCCACGGTGCGCATGTCGGCATCGAAGTCCGCGCTGCCGATGGCGTTGATGCGCACCACCCTGTAGTGCGGCCCGGGCCGTCCGGCTTCGAAGACCTGCAGCAGGTGGCCGCGCGCCGCCTCCTTCATCTCGGGAGCGACGGCATCTTCGAGGTCGAAGACCACGGCATCGGCATCGAGGCCGTCGACCTTGGCGAGGGCGCGTGGATTGGAGGCCGGAACGTAGAGCGCCGAACGGCGCGGTGGGTGCTGAAGTGCATTCATGGTCGTGCAGTCTGCCGCTTCGCTCGCATGCCCTCCATCGCATATGTGATGGTTCTCGCGCATCGTCAACCATCACATCCATGATGCTTTTCGCCGACGCACGCCCGGATACTTCAGCGAACGAGACAACCAGACGGCAGGAAAAAGATGAGCGAAGCGCATACCGGCGTGACGAAGGACGTGGAGGCCACGCGGCTGCTGGCCGAATGGATCGGCGGCGGCGCGCAGCAGGCGATCACGCCGCTGGCGCTCGAATGGGCGCGGCACGTGATGCTCGACTGGCTCGCCGTGACCATCGCAGGCAGCAGCGAACCGCTGGTGCGGATACTTGCGGAAGAATATGGCGGCAGCGGTAACGAAGCCTCCTCGCTGATCGCGAGCGGCCGCCGTGCGCGGCCGCTGGACGCGGCACTGATCAACGGCGCAGCCGGCCATGCGCTCGACTTCGACGACGTGGCCTCGCGCATGTTCGGCCACCCCAGCGTGCCGGTGGTGCCCGCGGCGCTGGCGCTGGCACAGGCGCGCGGCGCCTCCGGCCTCGCGCTGCTGCAGGCCGTGGTGGTCGGCCACGAGATCGAGAGCCGCGTCGGCGAGATGGTGGGTCCGAGCCACTACCGCCACGGCTTCCATGCGACCGGCACCGTCGGCACGCTGGGCGCCGCCGCGGCCTGTGCCCACTTGCAAGGACTCGACCCGTCGCGGACCGCGCATGCGCTGGGCCTCGCGGCCACCCAGGCCGCCGGTCTCAAGTCGATGTTCGGCACCATGGCCAAGCCGCTGCACGCGGGCAAGGCCGCGATGAACGGGCTGATGGCCGCGCAGCTCGCGGCGCGCGGCTTCACCGCCAACGAGCAGGCGATCGAGGGCGCGCAGGGTTTCGCGCGCACGCTGGCACCGGAGCTCAAACCCTTCCCCGCCACCATCGACACCACGTCCGGCTTCGCGATCGAGCGCACGCTGTTCAAGTACCACGCCGCCTGCTACCTCACGCACTCGTCGATCGAGGCCATCCGCGAGCTGCGCGCGCGCCATGGCGTCGGCCTCGACGACCTGGAGACGCTGACGCTGACGGTCTCGGGCGAAGGCAACCACCGCGGCGTCTGCGACATCGAGGCCCCGGCGACCGGGCTCGAAGTCAAGTTCTCGATCCGCCACCTGGCCGCGCTGGCTTTGGACGGCGCCGACACCGCCGCGCTCGGTCTCTACACCGACGAGACGGCAAGCGATCCGCGCTGGCGCCGGGCGCGCGAGCGCGTGACGCTCGAGGTCGCCGACACGCAGCAGCGCGACACCGCGACCGCCACCTTGCGCACGCGCGATGGCCGGGTGCTGAGCGCGCAGGCCAACGTCGCCATTCCCGCCACCGACCTCGATGCGCAATGGCAACGCCTGCATGCCAAGGCGCGCGCGATCGCCGAGCCGGTGATCGGCGCCGCGCGCTTCGAGCGGCTGGCGCACGCGATCGCGGCACTCCCCACCTCTCTCCACCTCCACTCCCTGATCGAAGCGATTCAATGACGCCCAACGACATCACGGTCCAACGCCTGAAGGCCGAGGCCAGGCCCAGGACACGCGGCAACCGGTACGAGGATTTCGACATCGGCCGCCGCTTCGCGCACCACTGGGGCCGCACGGTCACGGCCGCGGACAACACGCTGTTCTCCACGCTGACGCTGCACTACAACCCGCACTACACCAACGAGGCCTTCGCCCAGGCCCATGGCCACCCGACCACGCCGGTCAATCCGCTGCTGGTGTTCAACACGGTGTTCGGCCTGTCGGTGGAAGACCTGTCCGAGGGCGGCGGTCCCTTCCTCGGCGTGGACGAGCTCAGCTACCTGCTGCCCGTCTATCCGGGCGACACGCTCGAGGCCCGCTCCGAGGTGGTGGCCGCGCGCCTGGCGAGCAACCGTCCGGGCTACGGCATCGTCACCTGGCACACGCGCGGCAGCAACCAACGCGGCGAGGAGGTCATCGCCTTCAAGCGCACGAACCTGGTCAAAACGAGGAACTGAAACGATGTCGGAAGATGGTCTGGGCTACATGACGCAAGAGCGTCGCATGATCCGCGACGCGGCGCGCGAATTCACGATGAAGGAGGTGCTGCCGGTCGCCAACAGGCTCGACGGCCCGGAGGGCGAGATCCCGATGGAACTGCGCCAGAAGATCGCCGACATGGGCTACTTCGGGATCATGATTCCCGAGCAGTACGGCGGCCTCGGTCTCGGCTATTTCGAGTACTGCCTGATCTGCGAGGAACTGGCGCGCGGCTGGATGTCGGTCGCCTCGATCGTCGCGCGCGCCCAGGGCGGCTGGATCAAGGCCGCCATGCCGGAGGAGATGCGCGCCAGGTACCTGCCGCGCGTGGTGCGCGGCGAGTTCCTCAACGCGAGCGCGCTGTCCGAGCCCGACACCGGCTCCGACCTGGCCTCGATCTCCTGCCGCGCGGTGCGCGACGGCGACGAGTGGGTGATCACCGGCAACAAGTATTGGTGCACCTTCGCGGACGGCGCCGACTACATCACGCTGTTCGCGCGCACCGCGCCGCCGCCCAATTCCGACAAGCGCTGGCTCGGCATCTCCTGCTTCCTGATCGAGAAGGAGCGCGGCAGCTTTCCGAAGGGCATGACCGGCGCGTCGATCCCCAAGATCGGCTACTTCGGCTGGAAGACCTTCGAGCTCGCGCTCGACGGCCTGCGCGTGCCGGCGGACTGCCTGATCGGCGAGGAAGGCAAGGCCTTCCACCTGATGACCAAGGGCCTGGAAGGCGCGCGCGCCCACACGGCCGCGCGTGCCATCGGGCTGGCCCAGGGTGCGCTCGAGGACGCCATCGCCTATGCGGGCGAGCGCAAGCAGTTCGGCATGCCGATCGCCGAGTACCAGGCGATCCGCTTCAAGATCGCCACCATGGCGACCGAGATCGAGGCGGCGCGCCAGCTCATGCACTTCGTCTGCAGCGCGATCGACAGCGGCCGGCGCTGCGACAAGGAAGCCTCGATGGCGAAGTACTTCGCCTCCGAGATGGCCGAGCGCGTGACCTCCGAGGCGATGCAGATCTTCGGCGGCGCGGGCTACACCAGGCTGTTCCCGGTCGAACGCTACTGGCGCGACGCGCGGCTCACGAAGATCTTCGAGGGCACCTCGGAGATCCAGCAGCGCATCATCGCGACCAGCCTGCTGGGCAAGTCGGAGGTCGAGGCCATGATCGCCGGGCGCGCCTTCGCGGCCGTGGCGCAGAAAGGCGGCGCGGCATGAGAAGCGCCGAACTCACCAGCGCCGACAACTACTTCGAGGACTTCGAGGTCGGCCTGCTGCTGCGCCACCACCGCGGCAAGACCGTGACCGAGATGGACAACGTGCTGCTCACCAACCTGGTGATGAACACCGCCGAGGGCCATTTCAACGAGGACGCGATGAAGAAGCAGGATGCGCGCGGCATCTTCGCGCAGCGCGTGGTGTTCGGCGGCATCAACCTGTCGATGGTGCTCGGGCTCGCGGCCCAGGACACGGCCGAGCAATGCCTGCAGGAACTGGCGCTCGACAGGATCCGCCTGTCGCATCCGGTGTTCCATGGCGACACCCTCTATGCCTACAGCGAGGTGCTGGAAGCGCGCGCGGCCGACCGCGACGACGCCGGCATCGTGCGCTTCCGGCACTACGGCCTGAACCAGGACGACAAGCTCTGCGTCGAGGCCGAGCGCACCGTGCTGCTCAAGCGCAAGAGCCATTGGGCGGGCCGGTGACGCAGGCTGCCCCCGCCGCCACCGGCGCGCTCGACGGCCTGGTCGTGCTCGACCTCACGCGCATGCTGGCCGGCCCCTACGCCACCATGATGCTGGCCGACCAGGGCGCGCGCGTGGTGAAGATCGAGCCGCCCGGCGGCGACCCCACGCGCCGGACCGGCCCGCACCTGCCCGGCGCGCTGACCATCGCCGAAGGCGGCTTCGGTGGCTACTTCGCCTCGATCAACCGCAACAAGCAGTCGCTCGCGCTCGACCTCAAGCAGCCCGCCGGCAAGGCCGCGCTGCTGCGCATGGTGCGCGGCGCCGACGTGCTGGTCGAGAACTACCGCTGCGGCGTGATGGAACGGCTGGGCCTGGGCTACGAGGCGCTGATCGCCGAGAACCCGCGCCTGGTGTATGCCGCGATGCGCGGCTTCGGCGACCCGCGCAGCGGCCGCAGCCCCTACGCCGACTGGCCGGCCTACGACCCGGTCGCGCAGGCGATGGGCGGCATCATGGGCATCACCGGCCCGGTACCCGCGGGTGCGCCGACCAAGATCGGACCGGGCGTCGGCGACCTGGTGCCCGCGACCTTCCTCGCCTTCGGCATCGCCTCGGCCTGCTGGCGCGCGCAGCGCACCGGGCGCGGCCAGTTCGTCGACGTGTCGATGGTCGATGCGGTGCTGGCGATCTGCGAGCGGCTGGTCTACCAGTACAGCGCCTCGCACGAGTCGCCGGGCCCCGAGGGCAACGGCCACCCGCTGCTGTGTCCCTTCGGACTGTTCCCCGCGAAGGACGGCCACGTGAGCCTCGGCGTGCCCAACGACCGCTTCTGGGTGCCGCTGGTGCAGCGCATGGGCCGGCCCGAGCTCGCGGGCGATCCGCGCTACGCGAGCAACGAGGCGCGCATGGCGCACCGCGCCGAGGTCGAGGCCCTGGTCGGCGAATGGACCGCTCGCCACACCAAGGCCGAGCTGTCGTCGCTGCTCGGCGCGGAGATTCCGTTCGGCCCGGTGTTCGACGCGCAGGACATCTTCGAGGACGCGCATTTCCGCGCGCGCGGGATGCTGGTGGAGACCGAGCAGCCGGGCGCCGCGCGCGCGCTGACCGTGGCCGGCACGCCCGTCCACATGAGCGACACGCCCGGCGGCGTGCACCGGCGCGCGCCGCTCACCGGCGAGCACAGCGACGCGGTGCTCCAGGGCTTCGGCTTCGCGCCGGCCGAGATCGCGGCGCTGCGCGCCGACCACGTCATCCACTGAAACCACTGCCTGAAGGAAACGAGTTCCATGCAAGAACGACCCCAGAGACTGCGCCGCTGCCAGCTGTCCGTGCCCGGCTCGAGCGAGAAGATGATGCAGAAAGCCGCCGGCATGGACGTCGACTTCGTCTTCCTCGATCTCGAGGATGCGGTCGCGCCGTCGGAGAAACGCCCCGCGCGCGCGAAGATCGTGCACGCGCTCAACGGCCTCGACTGGGGCCGCACCACGCGCTGCGTGCGCATCAATGACCTGACGACCGAATACGCCTACGAGGACATCATCGAGGTGGTCGAGGGCGCGCGCGAGAACCTCGACGTGATCATGCTGCCCAAGGCGATGAGCGCGGCCGACGTGCAGTTCGTCGACAAGCTGCTGTCGATGATGGAGAAGAAGCTGGGCCTCAAGAAGCGCATCGGCATCGACGTGCTGATCGAGGAGGTCGAGGCCATGATGCGGGTCGAGGAGATCGCGGCCTCCACGCCGCGGCTCGAGTGCCTGATCTTCGGCATGGGCGACTACTCGGCGAGCCAGGGCATCTCGCTGCGCGACATCGGCGGCGCCAGCGGCTACCCCGGCGACATCTGGCACTACCAGCGCCACAAGCTGACCATCGCCGCGCGCGCGCACCGCATCGATGCCGTCGACGGCCCCTTCGCCGACTTCAGGGACCCCGACGCCTTCCGCGAGGAATGCCGGCGCTCGATGATCCTCGGCATGGTCGGCAAGTGGGCCATCCATCCCTCGCAGGTCGCGCTCGCGCAGGAAGCCTTCTCGCCGCCGGCCGCCGACGTGGCGCGCGCGCGCGACATGATCCAGGCCTACGACCAGGCCCTCGCGCAGGGCCTCGGCGCCGTGCAGTACGACGGAAAGATGATCGACATCGCGTCGGTGCGCATCGTGCGCAACCTGGTCGAGCGGGCCGACCGCATCGGCATGTAGGCGCGCGTACCCATGGACGCGCTGCCGCCGGCAGCCGCGTCACCTGAAGCGACCCGAAGGAGACAAAGCAATGCAACGAGACAAGATCGAACCGTTCCTGCCCCTGGACGCCGCCCGCCGGCGGCAGCTGCTCGCGGCCGGCCTGGCGCTGGGCACCGGCGCACTGCCGCGGCTGGCCTTCGCGCAGGACTGGCCCACCAAGCCGGTGCGGCTGGTGGCCGCGCAGGCGCCCGGCTCGTCCAACGACGCCACCGCGCGCGCGGTGGCCGAGTACATGACCTCGAGCCTGGGCCAGGCGGTGGTGGTGGAGAACAAGCCCGGCGGCATCGGCATGATCGCGGCGGACAACGTGGCGCGCTCCCCCGCGGACGGCTACACCCTGCTCATCACGCTGCACAGCCAGCTCGCACAGGCACCGGTGATGCTCAAGAAGGTGCCGCTCGACACCTCGAAGGACCTGGTGCCTATCGCGGCCTTCAGCACCGGCGTGTCGCCGATGGTGGTGAAGAAGGACCTGCCGGTGAAGAACTTCAAGGAACTGCTCGCGCTCGCGCGCCAGCGGCCGGTGTCGGTGGGCAACTACGGCATCGGCTCGGGCTGGCAGATCATGATGACCCAGCTCGCCAAGCAGACCGGCGCCAGGTTCGACATCGTGAACTACAAGGGCACGGGCCCGATGGTGTTCGACCTGATGGCGGGCAACATCGACATCGGCGCGGGCTCGCTGGCAGGCCTGGGCCCCGGGATCCAGAAAGGCAGCTTCCGGCCGGTGCTGGTGATCTCGGGCGGGCGCTCGGAGAAGCTGCTGCCCGGCATTCCGACCTGGGCCGACGAGGGCTTCACCGGGCCCGCGTTCGAGAACCTCACCGAGTGCAACATGATCCTGGGCCCCGCGGGTCTTCCGGCCGACGTGGTGCGCCGCGTCGCCGATGCCTGCCGCGAATCGGCGTCCAGGTCGGAGGCCGTCAAGAATGTGCTGGCGCAGCTCGGCGTGGAGGAAGCGCCGCTGACGGGCGCCGAGCTGCAGCGCTTCATCCAGCGCACCTGGCCCACCTACCAGGCGATGACGAAGGAGCTGGGGCTGCAGGCGCAGTAGCCCGAGGGTGTCGCGAAGCGGCTTCAGGCCCGCAGCGCCGACAGCGCCCGCAGTCGCCGATGCGCCTCGCCCTGCGCATCGATCGGCGACTGGTTCTTCGCCTGCAGGTAGTGGTGGGTGAAGACCGCGAGGTAGGCGTCGAGGATCTGCGCGGCCAGCGCGTCGCCGGCCAGTTCCATGCACAGGCTCGCGACCTCGCTGGTGCAGAGGTGGTCGTCGCGGCCCGACTGGCGCAGCCGGTACTGCGTGCTGCGCGCGAGCACCGGGCTCAGCACCGGCAGCTGCGCGAGGTAGGCGCTGCGCCGGAACATCTTGCGCCCCTCGGCCCAGGTGCCGTCGAGCAGCACGAACAGCGGGCGCTTCGCGGGGCCGCCTGGCGATGCCTCGGGCAGCGCGACGGTCTGCACCACCCGCCCGGGCGCGGCGTACTGCCCCGGAAACACCACGTACGGCTGCCATCGCGGATCGGCCAGCAGGGCCAGCAGCGCGGGATCGGCGTCGGTGCGCGACCAGCCGAAGGCGAAGGTGTCCTCGACCACGTCGGCGATCAGCCAGCCGGTGTTGCTGGGCTTGAGCGCCTCGATGTCGCCCATGATCAGGCAGACGCCCGCGCGCGTCGCCATCGAGGGCCGCAGCGCGCACAGGCAATGGCTGGGCGCGAGCCGGCAGCCGGCGCAACGTTCGCGCTTGAAGCCGCCACGGGCCAGGAAGGGTTTGACGCTGCGCGCGAGGCGTTCGGCGCGCAGCAGGGAGACGGCGTGGGGCATGCGCCGATTCTCGGGCATGCCCGCCTGCCGGCCGGTCTTCAACCGGCCTTGAGGAACACGTCGTGATCGGGCGCGAAGTTGGCGTGCAGCGGCAGCATCGCGCCGCCCAGCGCGCAGGCCTGCGCGCCGACGCGGCCGCCATGCAGTTGCGGGCGCCACAGGCCCTCCCAGTTGCAGCCGTCGAGCGCGGCGCGCGTGGCTTCGAGCAGCGCCTGCTGCAGTGGGCGCGACATCGAGCCGTCCATCACCACGTCGGCCAGGTCGAGCATCGCGGTGCCGCTCGCGATCGCATGGGCCAGCGCCTCGGCGGCCGAGGCGAGCCAGGCCGCGGTGGCGTCGGCAAACGGCGGCTGCAGCGCGCGCTCGTCGTAGGCCGCGTCGGGGTCGACACCCTCGCGCTGCAGCCGCTGCTCGAGCTCCCACAGCGAGGCCTCGGCGATCAGTTGCGGCGGCGCTGTATCGCCATCGCGCTTGGAGCCGCGCACGCGCTGCATCGGCAGCGAGGCGAGCGCGCCGGCATTGCCGTGCGCGCCGCCATGCAGGTGCGAGTTGAGCACCAGGCCGCCGCCGACGAAGGTGTCGACGAACACGTAGAGAAAGCTCTTCAGGTCGTGGCCGCGCCCGCTCACCAGCTCGGCCACGCAGGCCGCGACGGTGTCGCGCGCGAAGATCACCGGCAGGTCGGTGCGCTGTCGCACCTCGGCGCCCAGGTCCATGCCGTTCCACAGGTCGGACTGCGCCTTCGACAGCCCGAGCGTGCGGTGCCAGCCGCCGAGCAGGAACGGCGCGGCGAGCCCCACGCCGACGGTGCGCGCGGCCAAGGGTCCCAGGCCGTCGCGCAGCCGGTGGGTGTGCTGGGCAATCGCGGGCAGCAGCGCGTCGGCGTCGGGAAAGTCGTAGGCCATCGCATGGCGCTCGCGCACCCGGGCCGTGAAGTCGATCAGCAGCCACTCGGCGCCGCGCCGGCCGACCTTGACGCCGATCGCGAAGGCGCCGTCGGGGTTGAGCGCGAGCGGCACCGAGGGCTGGCCGATGCGGCCGCGCACGCGGCTCTGCTTGACGATCAGCCCGTCCTCCTCGAGCCGCGCGGTGATCAGCCCGATGGTCTGCGCGCTCAGGCCGGTGAGGCGCGCGAGGTCGGCCTTGGGCAGGCTGCCGTGCACGCGCAGCGCCTGCAGCACGGTGCGCTCGTTGAACTGGCGCATGCCGACCTGGTTGGAGCCGCGCGGGCGCAGCAGGTCGGGCATGCGCGCGGCCGGCGCGGCATCAGGCATGCGCCTCCGCGGGCAAGGCGCTCGGCGGCATGGCGCCGGTCATCACGGCCACGGTGTCGCTCATGCTGATCTTCTTCGGATCGAGCACGGCGGCTCGCTTGCCCAGGCGCGCGACGTGGATGCGGTCGGCGACCTCGAACACGTGCGGCATGTTGTGGCTGATCAGCACCACGGGCAGGCCGCGGTCGCGCACGCGGCGGATCAGTTCGAGCACCATGTTGCCCTCCTTCACGCCGAGCGCGGCGGTGGGCTCGTCCATGATGACCACGTGGCGCGCGAAGGCCGCGCTGCGCGCCACCGCCACGCACTGGCGCTGGCCGCCCGAGAGGGTCTCGACGGCCTGCGTCATCGACTGGATGCCGACCTTGAGGTCGGCCATGCGGGCCGTGCTCTCCAGCAGCATCTTCTTCTTGTCGAGCATGCGCAGCACGTTGCCGAGGAAGCCGGGGCGGCGCAGCTCGCGGCCGAGGAACAGGTTCTCGTAGATGGTCATCGCGGGCGCGACGGCCAGGTCCTGGTAGACGGTCTCGATGCCGGCCCGCCGCGCATCGAGCGGATTGCGGAACTGCACCGGCTGGCCGTCGAGCAGGATCCGGCCCTCGTCGGGCACGATCGCGCCCGACAGCGCCTTGATCAGCGAGGACTTGCCCGCGCCGTTGTCGCCGATCACCGCAAGGATCTCGCCCTCGCGCAGCTCGAAGTCGACGCCGTCGAGTGCGGTGACCTGGCCGTAGCGCTTCACCAGGCCCTGGGCCTGCATCACCACCTTCGGGTTCGTCACGGCGTTCATCAGCGGGCCCCCTTGCGCGAGAGCTGGTCGGCCGCCACCGCGAGGATCACGAGCACGCCTGTCACCAGCACCTGGTAGATCGACGACACGCCCATCAGGGTGAGCCCGTTGCGGAACACGCCCACGATCAGCACGCCGATCAGCGAGCCGAGCACGATGCCGCGGCCGCCGAACAGGCTGGTGCCGCCCAGCACCACCGCCGTGATGGCGTCGAGGTTCTCGGTCTGGCCCGCGTTCGGGTCGCCCACGCCGGTGCGCGCCACCGACAGCAGCGAGGCGATGCCGTAGAGCACGCCCGCGGCCACGTACACGCCCAGCAGCACGCGCTGCGTCGGGATGCCGACCAGCCGCGTGGCCTCGGCGTTGTTGCCCACCGCGTAGACGTGGCGGCCGGCGCCGGTCTCGCGCAGCACGAACCAGGCGAGGCCGTAGAGCGCCACCATCAGCACCGAGCCCCACGCCACCTCGGCGCTGCCGATGGTGAAGGTGGTGCCCAGGCCCGTGAGGCCGGCCGGCAGGTCGGTGATGGTCTGCGAGGACGAATACAGCTGCGTGATCGCGAAGGCGATGTTGAGCGTGCCCAGCGTCACGATGAAGGGCGGCAGCTTGATGCGCGTGACCAGCAGGCCGTTGAGCAGGCCGAACAGCGTGGTCACGCCGATGCCGCAGAGGATGGCCACCGGCACCGGCAGGCCGAGCTCGGTGGCGAACTTGCTCATGATGATGCCGCCCAGCGCCATCACCATGCCGCACGACAGGTCGATGCCGGCCGTGAGGATGATCAGCGTCTGGCCGATCGCGATCACGCCCACCACCATCACCTGCTGCAGGATCAGCGAGAGGTTGCCGCCGGTGAGAAAGCGGTCGGACTGGGTCGCGAAGAAGATGCAGGCACCCAGCAGGGCCAGCCACGGCCCGAGGGCGCCCCACGGGATGTGGTGCGTTGCGGATTTCGCCATCGATGTGCCTCCCCGGGGCGGGTTGGTTACTTCTTGCCCCAGCACAGCTCGGCACCGGTCTTGGTGTCCTTGCTCTCGACGCCGGCCACGCTCTTGCCCGCGATCAGGGTCACGCCGGTGTCGACGTAGCCCGAGGCCTTCTTGCCGGTCTTCGCGAATTCGACGCCCGCGGCCACGCCCATCGCGGCCATCTTCAGCGGGTACTGCTGCGAGGTCGCGGCGATGATGCCGGCGTTGGTGTCCTTGATGCCCTGGCAGCCGCCGTCGACCGAGACGATCAGCACGCCCTTCTCCTTGCCCGCGCGCTTGAGCGCGTTGTAGGCACCGGCCGCGGCGGGCTCGTTGATGGTGTAGACCAGGTTCACGTCGGGCGCCTTCTGCAGGCAGTTCTCCATCACGGTCTGGGCCTTGGCCTGGTCGCCGAAGCTGTCGGCCATGCAGACGATCTCGGGCGCCTTCGAGAGCTCGTTCGACTTGGCGTCGTTGGCCGGCAGGCCGAAGCCCTTCATGAAGCCGTTGTGGCGCTGCGCGCCCACGGGGTGGCCCGGCAGCAGGTCGAGCGCGACGATCTTCGGCGTCTTGCCGGCCATCGCGGCCTTGGCGTATTCGCCGATCAGCACGCCGGCCGTGTAATTGTTGGTGGCGAACAGCGCGTCGGTGGCCTCGGGCGGATCGGCCGGGCTGTCGAGCGCGATCACCATGATCCCCTTGTCGCGCGCCTTCTTGATCGCCGGCACGATGGCCTTGGCGTCGCTCGGCGTGATCAGGATGGTCTTGGCGCCGGCCGCGATCATGTTCTCCATGGCCGTGATCTGCCCCGCGTTGTCGCCGTCGGCCTTGCCCGCGCCCGACAGCAGCTTGGCGCCGAGCTTTTTGGCCTCTTCCTGCGCGCCCTCCTTCATCTTCACGAAGAAGGGGTTGGTCTCGGTCTTGGTGACGAGGCCGATCACGGGTTCGCCGGCGGCGAAGGCGGTAGAGGCGGCGACGGACGCGGCCGCCAGGGCCAGGATGCAGCGGATGCGGGGCATGGTTGTCTCTCCTTGGGCGGGCGGCTGGATCGGACCGCCCCGTGGTTCTCGGGATCCGGCCCGTTCGCCATGCGGATGGCGTCGCCGGGCCGGGCGCCAGCGGACTATCGGCCAAGGAAACGACTAAATCAAGTTGGTTTAGTTATCGAAAACCCGCACAGGAAGCATCAAGGATTCGGCTCGCGGCGATGGATCTGGACGCCTGTCAAACGAAACAGTTACTTGCATTTACTCACATTACCGACAGAATGAGCCAGCATTTGGAGGTCAAGCACGCGTGAGTGGCGAGGTCGTCGAACTGCTGAGAACCCAGCCCGAGATCGCGCTGTTCCTCGTGCTCGCCATCGGCCATGCCGTCGGCACCATCCGCTTCGGACCGATCCAGCTCGGCGGCATCTGCGGCACCCTGATCGCCGCGCTGGTGGTCGGCCAGCTCGGCATCCGGGTCGACGACAGCGTGAAGAACGTGTTCTTCATGCTCTTCATCTTCGCGCTCGGCTATGCGGGCGGCCCGCAGTTCTTCGCCAACCTCGACGCCAAGGGCCTGCGCCTGGGCCTGTTGTGCCTCGTCGAGGTGGTGGCGGTGCTCGCGCTGGTGCTGGGCGCCACCGTGCTGCTGTCGCTCGACCAGGGCACGGCCGCCGGGCTGATGGCCGGCGCGGCCACCGAGTCGGCGGTGGTGGGCACGGCCACCGACGCGATCTCCAAGCTGGGCCTGCCCGCGGCGGACATGCAGCAGCTGCAGGCCAACGTGGTCACGGCCTACTCGATCACCTATGTGTTCGGGCTGATCGCGATCGTGGTCTTCACGAGCCAGGTGTTTCCGCTGCTGCTGCGCGTGGACCTGCGCGCCGAGGCCGATCGCCTGTGGAAGACCATGGGCGGCGGCGGCGATGATCCCGGCGCCGCGAGCGCGGTGCCCGAGATGGTCGGCCGCGTGTTCGAGGTGACGACCGGACGCGGCCGCTCGATCGGCGAGCTGGCCACGATCCTCGGCGGCCAGGCCCACATCGAGCGCGTGCTGCGCGCCGGCCAGAGCCTGGCGGTGGAGCCCGCGCTTCGGCTGCGCGCCCGCGACCGGGTGCTGGCCATCGGCCGGCGCGCGGCGCTGGTCAACGTGGCCGAGCTGCTGGGCCGCGAATTCGCCGACACCACGGCCTTCGACGCGGTGGTCGAGACCACCGAGGCGGTGCTGAGCCGGCGCGAATGGTTCGGCCGCGAGCTGCGCGAACTGGCCGCGGCGCTGCCGCCCTCGGTGCAGGTCACGGGCGTGGCGCGCGACCGCCATGCGATGCCGCTGCTCGGCGAGCTGCGGCTCGCGCGCGGCGACGTGCTCCAGCTCTACGGCCCGGTCGACGAGGTGGCGCGCGCGCTGCCGCTGGCCGGCGACCGGGTGCTGGCCTCGACGCGCAGCAACATCAGCTTCGCGGCCGCGGGCATCCTGCTCGGCGTCTTCATCGGCGGCTTCAGCGTCAAGCTCGGCGGCATCCCGTTCTCGCTCGGCACCGGCGGCGGCGCGCTGCTCACCGGCCTGGGCTTCGGCTGGTACCAGGCGAAGAACCCGCACCGGCTCAGCGTGCCGCCCGATGCACTGGCGCTGATGAAGGACCTGGGCCTGGCCACCTTCATCGCCTGCGTCGGCCTGGCCTCGGGGCCGCAGGCGCTGGCGCTGATCAAGAAATTCGGCGTGGCGCTGCCGCTGGTCGGCGTGGCCGTGGCGGTGGTGCCGGCGAGCCTGTCGCTGTTCGTCGGCCACCGGCTGCTCAAGCTCGAGGCGCCGGTGCTGCTGGGCGCGATCGCGGGCCAGCAGTGCAGCACGCCGGCCCTCAGCGCGGTGCAGAACGCGGCCGGCAACGCCACGCCGCTGCTGGGCTACACCATCACCTATGCGATCTCGAACGTGGTGCTGCCGCTGATGGGACCGCTGATCGTCGCGCTGGCCGGGCTGGTTCACCACGCGGCGAAATGAATTCGAAACCTCGAAGGAGCTGATCCATGGAATGGCTGCACGAAACGTTCAAGAAGTCGCCCGAGATGGCGCTCTTTCTCTCGCTGGCGGTCGGCTACTGGATCGGCAAGATCAAGTTCGGCAAGTTCCAGCTCGGCGGCGTGGCCGGCTCGCTGCTGGTGGCGGTGATCGTGAGCCAGGTCGGCGTGCAGGTCGACGCCGGCGTGAAGGCGGTGCTGTTCGCGCTCTTCATCTATGCGGTGGGCTTCGAGAGCGGCCCGCAGTTCTTCAGCTCGCTGGGGCGGCAATCGATCAAGGAGATCGTCCTGGCCGCGGTCATGGCGGCCACCGGCCTGGCCACGGTGGTGGTCATGGCCAAGTGGTTCGGGCTCGACAAGGGCCTGGCGGCCGGCGTGGCGGCCGGCGGCCTCACGCAGTCGGCCATCATCGGCACGGCCGGCGACGCGATCGCCAAGCTCGGCCTCGACGCGGCCGAGACCGCGCGGCTGCAGGCCAACGTGGCGATCGGCTATGCCGTGACCTACGTGTTCGGGTCCTTCGGCGCGATCATCGTCTGCGTCAACCTGCTGCCCAAGTTCATGGGCCGCACCATCCGCGACGACGCGATCGCGGCCGAGACCGCGATGCAGGCCGGCGTGAAGGTGCTCGGTGCCGACCAGGAGGAAGCCGCGCCCTCGCTGGTGGGCCGCATCTACGAGCTCACGGCCGATCCGCAGCGCACCGTGGCCGACATCGAGAACGCCGACCCGGTCACCACCATCACCATCGAGCGCGTCAAGCGCGACGGCCGCTTCGTCGAGGTCAGCCCCACGCTCGCGCTGCGCCGCGGCGACATCGTGCTGGCCGTCGGCCGGCGCGACGCGGTGGTGGCGAGCGCGCCGCTGCTGGGCAAGGAGGTCTATGCGGTCGAGGGCATGGAGCTCACCATGCACAAGCGCGACATCGTGCTGACCAACAAGGACTTCGAGCGCAAGACCGTGGCGCAGATCCGCGAGGCCACCGCGGGCGGCGTGCGCCACGGCATCTTCGTGGTGCAGCTGAGCCGCATGGGCCAGGTGCTGCCGATGCAGCCCGACACCGTGGTGCAGGCCGGCGACGTGGTCACGATCTTCGGCGCCGAGCAGGACGTCAAGCGCGTGGCCGCGATCGTCGGCGACGTGATCGTGCCGAGCGCCAAGACCGACTTCGTCTACCTCGGCGCGGGCCTGGTGGTCGGCCTGCTGGTGGGCCTCTTGAGCGTGAAGATCGGCAGCATCCCGCTCACGCTCGGCGCCGGTGGCGGCGCCCTGCTCTCGGGCCTGCTGTTCGGCTGGTACCGCGCGCGGCGCCAGACCTTCGGCGCACTGCCGACCAGCGGCGTGCAACTGCTCAAGGACCTGGGCCTGGCCGGCTTCGTGGTGGTGGTGGGGCTGTCGTCGGGCTTGCAGGCGGTGCAGACCGTCAAGGAGCACGGGCTCACGATCTTCGGCGTGGGCGTGGTCGTGACCATCGTGCCGATGATCCTCACGATGCTGTTCGGCCGCTACGTGCTGCGCTATGCCAACACCGCGATCTTCGCGGGCGCGCTCAGCGGCTCGCGCAGCGCCAACCCGGCTTTCGGCGAGGTGCTCGACAAGGCCGAGAACTCGATCCCCACCGTGCCCTTCGCGATCACCTACGCGCTGGCCAACGTGTTCCTCACGCTGCTCGGGCCGCTGATCGTCGCGCTGGTCTGAGCACGCCCTCCCTCTTCTTCCTTTCCTGCCTTACTCACAACCAAGGAGCCTTTCCATGGATTTCGGCGACGTGAAAAAACTCAGCGGCCTGAGCCCCTTCGAACTCAAGGACGCGCTGATCCAGGTGGCCAGCCAGGGCGACCGCCTGATGCTCAACGCGGGGCGCGGCAATCCGAACTTCCTCGCGACCACGCCGCGCCACGGCTTCTTCGCGTTCGGCGAATTCGCCATGACCGAGAGCGAGCGCTCCTTCGTCTACATGGAGGGCGTGGGCGGCTTCCCGCAGCGCGAGGGCATCGAGGCGCGCTTCGAGATCTTCACCAAGGCCAACGCGGGCCGGCCCGGCGTGCGCTTCATCGAGGCGGCGGTGTCGTACGTGCGCGACCAGCTCGGCCTGTCGGCCGGCGACTTCATCTACGAGATGTGCGAGGCGATCCTGGGCTGCAACTACCCGGTGCCCGACCGCATGCTGCGGCTCAGCGAGATCATCGTGGGCCAGTACATCCACAAGGAGATGATCGGCACCCATCCCTTCGTGGGCAGGTTCGACATGTACGCGGTGGAAGGCGGCACCGCCGCCATGACCTACCTGTTCAACAGCCTGCGCGAGAACGGGCTGCTCGAGCCCGGCGACACCATCGCGCTGGGCATGCCGATCTTCACGCCCTACATCGAGATCCCGCACCTCAACGACTACCAGCTGATCGAGGCGCTGATCGACGCGCCGTCCGAGAACGGCTGGCAGTACACGAAGAAGGAGCTGCAGAAGCTGCTCGACCCGAAGGTCAAGGCCTTCTTCCTGTGCAACCCGAGCAACCCGCCCTCGGTGAAGATCAGCGACGAGGTGCTCGGCGACATCGCCGACATCGTCAAGCAGCGGCCCGACCTGATCATCCTGACCGACGACGTCTACGGCACCTTTGCCGACGACTTCCGCTCGCTGTTCGCGATCTGCCCGCGCAACACCATCCTCGTGTATTCGTTCTCGAAGTACTTCGGCGCCACCGGCTGGCGCATGGGCGTGGTGGCCACGCACGAGGACAACGTGCTCGACCACCAGATCGCGGCCCTGCCCGAGGCGGCGCTGAAGGAACTCGACGCGCGCTACAGCTCGATCACCACCGAGCCGCGCCGGCTCAAGTTCATCGACCGGCTGGTGGCCGACAGCCGCACCGTGGCGCTCAACCACACGGCCGGCCTGTCGACGCCGGTGCAGGCGCAGATGGTGATGTTCTCGCTGTTCTGCCTGATGGACGAACCCGAGGCCTACAAGCATGCGATGAAGCGCATCGTGAAGCGGCGCAAGGAGGCGCTCTACCGCGAGCTCGGGCTGCCGCTGTCGGCCGACCCGAACTCGGTGAGCTACTACCACCTGCTCGACCTGCAGGAGATCGCCACCCAGATGTACGGCGAGCGCTTCGGCGCCTGGATCGTGACCCAGCTGCAGCCCAACGAGGCGCTGTTCCGCATCGCCGAGGAGACCGGCATCGTGCTGCTGCCGGGCCGCGGCTTCGGCGGCAAGCACGCCTCGGGCCGGGTCTCGCTGGCCAACCTCAACGAGTACGACTACGCCAACATCGGGCGCTCGCTGCGCAAGCTGGCGTCGGAGTACTTCGCGCGCTTCGAGCAGCAGTCGGGCAAGGCCAGGCGCAGCAGCGATCCGGCGGTGTCGGCGGTGGTGGTGAAGCCGCAGAAGGCGGCGAAACGGGGCAAGAAGAAGTAAGTAGCGGAAAGTGGGACCGGGCAGCCGCCCGGCCAGCCCCTCCAAATTCATTTTCATTTTTTTCAGGTTTCAAGGGTTTCCCCTTCCCTCCTTTTTTCTTACATCTTGATTTATCCGCTTACGATTTGACGGTCGACGGCCGTCAGGTCGATGGCTGCGATAACTCCAAGAAACACTGAGGGAATACTGGAATGAAATGGTTTGCATACGCGGCGACCACAGCCGCGCTGGTCGGGGTATTGGGAGGATGCGGAGGAGGCGGTGGAGGGGGCGGCGGAGGCCTGCCCTTCCCGGTCGTGCCCTCGACACCCATGACCCTCGCCGTTCAGGTGAACGGCAAGGCCGTCACGGCGGACGCCGGCGGCAAGTATTCGATCAAGCCGGGCGACACGGTCACGCTGACGCCCAACCAGGGCACCGGCTGGAACAACAGCTCGACGCCCGCGGGCTCGGTCAGCCTGCGCAAGGCCGCGATCTCGAGCAGCCAGTGGTCGGCCCAGATCGTCAACAACACCGCCGCGGCCGCCGTGTTCACCGTGAGCGCCAAGGCGAGCGCCGACGCGGCGCAGGTCAAGGACGCCGTCTTCAACGTTTCCGCGGGCAACGCGAGCAACGGCACCTACAGCGTCTTCGCGACCAACGGCACCCGGCAGAAGCTGGCGCTCAACTTCGATGCGCAGTTCTACGTCATGACCGACAACGCCGGCGTGGCTGTCGAGGACAGCTTCAGCACCGATCTTTCGGAAGCCGGCACCTACCTGTTCCAGTCGTCGCGCAACACCGCCAAGGCGATCAACACGCGCTTCCGCATGGTCACCGACACGGTGGTCGGCAGCTTCCCGTTCGAAGCCGCTGGCGTGCCGAACACTTACGCGGTGCAGCCCTTCGTGGCATCGCGCGCGCTCGTGACCAAGCAGAGCGACCTGGATGGCGACTACAACCGCCTCGGCATCGGCGCGCTGGCCAGCGTGCGCGACTCGAACATCCGCCAGGCCCGCGTGACGGGCGGCGGCACGGTGTTCCTGCTGTGCAACGAGGTGGCGATCACCGCGCCCGCCAGCTGCCCGCCGGCTTCCGTGTTGACCTACAACGTGACGCCCGGCGCGACGCCCGACGCATGGAACATCGCCAGGGTGACCGACCCCACGGACACGGGCACGTTCTCGATCGCGCGCGTCGCGGGCAAGAACGTGTACCTGTCCGCCGGCACCAACCCCAGGGCGCCGAACGACGCGCTGTTCCGTATCGGCCTGGTCGAATCCTCGACCTGGGGCGCCACGACCGCCAGCGGCGGCGATACCGCCGGCCGCTGGGGCACGCTGAAGTTCACGGCCACCACCTACGAGACCGTCCTGGCGCAGCCCGATGCCACCGTCTACGCAGTGGGCTATCCGCTCAACATCACCAGCGCCTCCATCGCCGGCATCAAGGGCATCAACCAATCGGGCACGGACCGCTACTTCGGCGCGCAGGACGGCACCATCTCGGCCGTCGTCGGCGCTCGAGGCGGCCCCGTGGCCGGCTACATCCAGATCGGCCTGGTGAACTGACGATCCGACAGCGCTCCCGGTGATCCGGGAGCAAAGCCATCGCGCCGCGCGCCTGAAAAGGTTCGCGGCGTTTTTGCTTTTCGAGGCCGTCTTTCTCCCGGCGCCGCGACGCCCTGGCATACGATGGCGGGAAACAGAAGAGGGGCCCGCGAAGGGGCGAGAAGAATGATCGTTGGAATTGACCTGGGCACCACCAACAGCCTGGCGGCGGTGTGGCGGGATGGCGCTTCCGTGCTGGTGCCCAGCGGGCTCGGCGAGTACCTGACGCCCTCTTGCGTCAGCATCGACGAGGACGATTCGGTGCTGGTCGGCAAGGCGGCGCGCGAGCGGCTGCAGACGCATCCCGAGCGCACGGCCGCGGTGTTCAAGCGCTACATGGGCAGCAACAAGACGGTGCGGCTGGGCAAGCGCGAGTTCCGGCCCGAGGAGCTGTCGGCGCTGGTGCTGCGCTCGCTCAAGGCCGATGCCGAGGCGATGCTCGGCGAGCCGGTCACCGAGGCCGTGATCACCGTGCCGGCCTACTTCTCCGATGCCCAGCGCAAGGCCACGCGCGCCGCGGGCGAGCTCGCGGGCCTGAAGGTCGAGCGGCTGCTCAACGAGCCGACCGCCGCCGCGCTGGCCTACGGCATGCACGACATGCGCGCCGAAACCCGCTTCCTGGTGTTCGACCTCGGCGGCGGCACCTTCGACGTGTCGATCCTCGAGATGTTCGAGGGCGTGATGGAGGTGCGTGCCTCGGCGGGCGACAACTTCCTGGGCGGCGAGGACTTCGTCGAGGCGCTGATCGCGCTCTTCTTCGAGCGCAACAAGCTGCCGGCCAGCCTGCGCACCGATGCCCACTTCATGCAGCGCCTGGCCGCCCAGACCGAGGCCGCCAAGCGCGCGCTGAGCACGCAGCCGACGGCCGAGATCGTGGTCGCGCACGAGGCGGCGCAGCACCGGCTGTCGCTCGACGAAGGCACGCTCGAGCAGGCCTGCGCCGCACTGCTCAAGCGGCTGCGCGCACCCGTCGAGCGCGCGCTGCGCGACGCCAACCTGCGCGCCGGCGAGCTCGACGCGGTGGTGCTGGCCGGCGGTGCCACCCGCATGCCGGTGGTGCGGCGCCTGGCCACCACCATGTTCGGCCGCTTCCCCTCGATCGACTTCAACCCCGACGAGGTGGTGGCGCTCGGCGCCGCCGTGCAGGCCGGCCTGAAGGCGCGCGACGCGGCGCTCAAGGAAGTGGTGATGACCGACGTGGCGCCCTACTCGCTGGGCGTGGCGGTCAGCCGCTGGCTCAGCGACACCACGGTGACGCACGGCCACTTCGACCCGATCATCGAGCGCAACAGCACGGTGCCCGTGAGCCGCTCGAAGAGCTACGTGCCGAACTCGGGCAGCCAGACCTCGGTCGACCTGCACGTGTTCCAGGGCGAGTCGCGCATGGTGCGCGACAACGTGCACCTGGGCACCCTGCACGTGCCGCTGCCGAGCCTGGGAGCGGGAGCGTCCCCGGGCGACGCCGCGGTCGAGGTGCGCTTCACCTACGACGTCAACGGCCTGCTGCAGGTCGAGGCCACGGTGCAGAAGACGCAGGAGACCTTCAGCCTGCTGATCGAGGGCAACCCGGGCCTGCTGAGCGAGGCCGAGATCAAGGAACGGATGGCGGCACTGAGCGCGCTCAAGATCCATCCGCGCGACCGCATCGAGAACCGCACCCTGCTGGCGCGCGCCGAACGCATCTACCAGCAGCTGCGCGGCGACGTGCGCGAGTGGCTGGGCATCCGCATCGCCGAATTCGAACGCGTGCTGGCGCTGCAGGACAAGCGGCAGATCGCGGCGATGCAGCGCCAGTTCCAGGAGCAGTTGGAGCAGATCGAGCGCGACGGCCCGCTGGCCGATTGAGACGGGGCGACGACCATGACCGAGGTCCCCGGCTTCCTGCTCGAACTCGGCCTGCGATGCCGACGAGCGCACCGTGCGGCGCGCCTATGCGGTGCAGCTCAAGCAGATCGACCAGGCGGCGCAGCCGCTGCAGTTCCAGCAGTTGCGCGAGGCTTACGAGGCCGCGTTGCACTGGGCGCGGCAAGCGCGGGACGTGCAGCAGGCCGAGGCGGTGCCCCCGCCGCCCTCCCCGCCCGAAGCCGTGGTCGAGGTCGTCCCCGAACCGGCGCCACCCCCGGCCCCCGCCGAACCGCGTCCCGACCCCGTGCGCGACATCCTCGTCGCGCTCGACACCCGGTTGCAGCGGGAGCCGCTGCGCAGCGTCCCCGAAGCCACCGCGCTGCTCGAACAAACGCTCGAGGACCCGCGCCTGCTCGACATGGATGCGCGCTTCCTGTTCGAGGCCAACATCGCCCACCTGCTGGCCTGCGGCTGGCGGCCCGGCCACGAACACCTGTTCGAGGCCGCGCTCGTTCTCTTCGATTGGCGCACCGACTCGGCGCGGCTGCTGCGGCTGGGACAGGCCGGGCAGGTGGTGGACCGTGCGATCGTCGAGCAGGATGCGCAGGGGCAGCAGGCGCCGCTCGCACGCGACAGCCAGCTGGAATACCTGGAACTGCTGCGGCGCACGGCACGGCCCGAGCCTCGGATGCTGGCGCTGGGGCTCGGACCGGTCATGCACGCCGCGGCCCACTACCCGACCTGGCTGCGCCTGACCTCGAACACCGCGAACATCGAGGCCTGGAACGAACGCAACGCGGACTTGACGCGCACCAACCCGAAGGCGCCCGTCTACGACGACTCGGTCAGCACCTCGCAGATGGTGACCTGGTTCGTTGCTTTCTGCGGCGTGGTGCTGCTGATCGTGCTGCTAAAGGCCGCACCCTCGGGGCAGCCTGCGTCGCCGACCGAGCAGGCCGCGCAGCGTGCAGGAGCAGCCGCCGTCCAGGAGCTCTTGCGCAATGCACGCGCCCGGCAGTCCTCGCAACCGTCGCCCGCTGCGCAGGCAGGGGCTTCCGACACCCCCGCCATCCCGGCACCCCAGCGCCCGTCGATCGAACCCGATCCTCCGGCCGCCAGGTACACGACCGCCCCGCGCCCGATCTATCCCGCCCTGTCGAAGCGGCTCGGCGAGCAAGGGACCGTCACGCTCAAGGTCCGGGCCGATGCCCAAGGCGCGGTGAGCGATGCCGTGGTGCTGCAGGGCTCGGGTCACGCGCGCCTGGACAACGCCGCCATCGACGCGGTGCGCGAGGCCCGGGTCGTTCCGAGGAAGGGCATGGACGGTCGCGGCGTGGGTGCCTGGTACAAGGCCTCGATCCAGTTCACGCTGAACGATGCCGACCGGCCTGCGAGCACGGCAACGCCCCCGGCACCGCGCCGCAGCTATGGCGACAGGGTCACGGCGGCGGTCCGCCCGAACATCGTGTTCTCCAACAACGTGCCGGGCAATCCGGCGGTCGAATACACGCTGGCGCTGCGACCCGACGGCCGGATCATGGACGCCAGGCTGTCGAAAGCCAGCGGCGTTCCCGAATGGGATGCCGCCGCGCTGCGCGCGATCCTCAGGACCGACCGCATGCCGCTGACCGACGACGGTACCGTGCCGTCGACGATGGTGCTGGTGCTGCGGCCGAAGCTGCAATGAAGCGCCGCACCGCCTGGCACGCCCGCCTTCGATAGACCGCATGGCCTGGATCCTGGTCGCCGCCGCTCTCTGCACCGCCCTCCACCTGGGCGCCATCGCGCTGGCGGCGATGCGCTTCGGCATCCCGATCCGCGAGATCCACTACGGCTGGGGCCCGACGCTGCTGCGCATCGGCCCGCTGCGGATCAAGCCGCTGGTGTTCGCGGGCTCGGTCGTGCTCAAGGACGGCGGGGCCGAAGGGCTCGAGGGCGATGCCAAGCGCGATGCCTTCGACAGCCAGCCACGCACGACGCGGCTGCTGATCGGCTGCGCCGGGCCGTTCGCGCTGCTGACGCTCGCGCTGCTGGTGTCGCCCTTCGACGGCCTCGGGCAGGTCGGCAGCGGTTTCGTGCAGTACGTCGAGGGCGCGCTGTCGCCATTCGGGCAGGCGCAGCGGCTGCTGCGGCTCGCGGCCGAGGCGGCCGGCGGCCTGGACTTCGTGCCGCTGCTCGGCCTGGTCGCGGCGAAGACCGCCGCCTTCAACCTGCTGCCGCTGCCCGGCAGCAACGGCGGTTTCCTGCTGCAGGCCCTGTTCGAGCGCACGGCACTGGCGCGGCGCTGGCCGCCACAGGCCACGCAGGCAGCGCTGCTGCTGTTCCTGGGCTCGATGCTGTCGTGGCTGCTGGCCCTGGCGATCTACCTCGGGCCCTTGCTGGTTTGACCGCGCATCACGCCGGGCTGGCAGCCCGCCGCGCCCCAGCCTCCAGCCGCATCACTTTCCACGCGCACAAGGTCCCCGCCACCGCGAGCAGCGCCGCCAGCGCGAACATCGTGCGGTAGCCGAAGGCCTGCGCCACCGCGCCGCCCAGCAGCACGCCGAGCACGCCGCCGAAGCCGTAGCCGATGACGGTGAACAGCGCCTGGCCGCGTCCGCGCAGCCGGCCCGGGAAACGGCGCGACACCACGGCGATGCAGGTGGTGTGGTGGGCCGCGAAGCTCAGCGCGTGCAGCCACTGGGCCACGACCAGCGCGGCGATCCAGCCGCCGAGGCCGGCGGTCAGGCCCAGCCGCGCGACGGCCGCGATGCCGCACACCAGCATCCAGCGCGGCATCGGCAGCAGGCCGATCAGCCGGCCCTGCAGGAAGAACCAGACGATCTCGGCCACCACCGACAGCGCCCACAGCAGGCCGATGGTGCTCTTGCCGTACCCGAGCGAATCGAGGTAGAGCGAGAAAAAGGCATAGACCGAGAAGTGCGACATCACCTGGAAGAACAGCGCCGCGAAGAACCACTGCACGACGCGGTTGCGCAGCACCGGGCCGATGGGTTCGCCGGGCGCGTCGTGCGCGGCCACGGGCTCGCGGCTGTCGGGCAGGCGCAGGGTGGCGAACAGCACCAGCGCCAGGGTGCCGGCGGCCCAGGCCGGGAAGTGCTTCATGCCGAAGCGGTCGAACCACTCGCCCGCGACGAACACCGTGACCAGGAAGCCGGCCGAGCCGCACAGCCGGATGCGCCCGTAGCGGCCCCAGTCGCCGGCCACGAGGTGCGCCATGGCGGCCTCGGTCAGCGACATCATCGAGCTGGTGTGGGTGAACATCAGCAGCAGCACCAGCGCCAGCCACCAGGGGCCGCCGCTCCACCACAGGCCGAAGGAACTCAGCAGCGCGATCGCGGCGCTGATGCGCAGCAGCAGCACGCGCTGGCCCGTGTGGTCGCTGAGCGCGCCCCAGGCATAGGGCGCGAACACGCGCGTGACCGACTGCACCGAGGCCAGCAGGCTGATGGTGAAGATCGGCAGCCCCTGGTCCTTGAGCCACAGCGGCAGGTAGGGATTGAAGAAGCCGATGTGCGCGAAATAGCTGGCCGACAGGCCAGCGAACGCCAACAGGTGGCCGCGCCCGGCCACGGGCGGCGGCGTGGACACTAGAGGAAGGACGCCTGCGGCGACGTGGCCTGGGTCTTCTCGTTGTCGCCCTGCACGTCACCGCACTGGGCGCGGTGGCGCAGCGCATGGTCCATCACGACCAGCGCGAGCAGCGCCTCGGCGATCGGCGTCGCGCGGATGCCCACGCAGGGATCGTGGCGGCCCTTGGTGACCACCTCGACCGGGTTGTTGTTCACGTCGATCGACTGGCGCGGGCTGATGATCGAGCTGGTGGGCTTGATCGCGATGCTGACCTCGAGGTCCTGCCCCGAGCTGATGCCGCCGAGGATGCCGCCCGCGTTGTTGCTCAGGAAGCCGGTCGGCGTGATCGAGTCGCCATGGGTGGTGCCGCGCTGCGTCACGCTGTCCCAGCCGGCGCCGATCTCGACCGCCTTCACGGCATTGAGGCCCATCATCGCGTAGGCGATGTCGGCATCGAGCTTGTCGTAGAGCGGCTCGCCGAGGCCGACGGGCACGCGGGTGGCCGTCACGCGCACGCGCGCGCCGCAGGAGTCGCCGGCCTTGCGCAGCCGGTCCATGTAGTCCTCGAGCGCGCTCACGTCGGCGATCGGCGCGAAGAAGGGATTGTTCGGCACGTGGTCCCAGCTCTCGAAGGGGATCGCGATCTCGCCGATCTGCGTCATGCAGCCGCGGAACACCATGCCGAATTTCTCGGCCAACCACTTCTTGGCGACCGCACCGGCCGCGACCGTGGGCGCGGTGAGCCGGGCCGAGGAGCGCCCGCCGCCGCGCGGGTCGCGAATGCCGTACTTCCTGTGGTACGTGAAGTCGGCGTGGCCCGGGCGGAACTGCTGGGCGATCTGGCCGTAGTCCTTGCTGCGCTGGTCGGTGTTCTGGATCAGCAGCGCGATCGGGGTGCCCGTGGTCTTGCCTTCGTACACGCCCGAGAGGATCTGCACCGCGTCGGGCTCGTTGCGCTGGGTGACGTGGCGGCTGGTGCCGGGACGGCGGCGGTCGAGGTCGGCCTGGATGTCGGCTTCGCTCAGTGCCATGCCCGGGGGGCAGCCGTCGATCACGCAGCCGATGGCCGGGCCGTGGGATTCCCCGAAATTGGTGACCGCGAAGAGATGTCCGAAGGTGTTGCCGCTCATGGGCGGGGATTATCCCCCGCAAAGCGGGGCCGGACGGCGCGGCGCCCGAATGCCCGAGGGCAACGCCCGCGCGGCCTACTCGGTGGCGCCCTCGAGCCGACGCGCCAGCGCGCCGAGCTGAAGCTCGATCGAGAACAGCCGCTCGTTGAGCACCGCGGTCTGCAGCCGGATCGCCTCGACGATCGCGCGGGCCTGCGGATCGGGCGTGTTGTCGACCAGCTCCGCGAGGTCGTGCAGCTTCTTGCGCAGTTCGTTGCTCATGGACTCTCCGTGGGGTTCGTTCGGTGACGCGGCCAGTATGGGCCCGGCCCGGCCTCAGGGCAACGCATCGGCCGCGGCGGGCCGGGTTTGTCCCGAGCGGCGCATGACCACGGCCAGCAGCCCCGCGATGGCCAGCAGCACCACCACGCCGATGCCGGCCATCAGGTGCAGGCCGCGCAGCAGCGCCGTGCGCGCATCGGCCAGCAGTTCGGCACCGGCCGCGCCGCCGAGCTGCCCGGCCAGCGCCACGGCACCGCCGAGCGTGCTGCGCGCGGCCTCGACCGCGGCGGCATCGCCGAGCGAGGCCGGCACGGCGTCGGCCATCATGGCGCGGTAGACCGCCGCGCCCACGCTGCCGAGGATGGCAATGCCCAGCGCGCCACCGAATTCGGAACTCGTTTCCGAAATCGCCGAGGCCACGCCCGCGCGCTCGGGCGGCGCGCTGCCCACCACCAGGTCGGTCGACAGCGTGAACACCACCGCCAGCCCGAGCGAGGACACGACCATGCTGCCCACCAGCAGCGCCAGGCCGCCCTGCACCGGCAGCGCGACCAGCAGCCCGAAGCCCAGCGCCGCGACCACCAGTCCGCCGGTCATCGCATGCACCGGCCGCACGCGCCGCGTGAGCGCGGGCGCGGCCATCGAGCCCACGATGAAGGCGCCCGCGCTGGGCACGCTCCACAGGCCGGCCTGCAGCGGCGACAGCCCGAGCACCATCTGCAGGTACTGGGCCTCGTAGAGGAACAGCCCGAACATCACGAAGCACGACAGCATGTAGGCGCCCAGCGCCACGCTGAAGGCCGGCGCGCGGAACAGCCGCAGGTCGATCATCGGATCGGCCAGCCGGCGCTGGCGCCGCACGAACAGCCAGCCGATGGCCAGCCCCACGACGATGGCGGCGAGCGACAGCGCGCTCGCGCCGTGCTCGGCCGTCTGCTTCACGCCGTAGATGGCCGGCAGCACCGCGCCCAGCGACAGCGCCACGCTCGCGAGGTCGAGCCGCGCGGCCTCGGGGTCGCGGTACTCGGGCAGCAGCACGGGGCCGAGCATCAGCAGCAGCACCATCACCGGCACGCCGACCAGGAACACCGAGCCCCACCAGAAGTATTCGAGCAGCACGCCGCCGACCACCGGGCCGATGACCGCGCCCGCCGAGAAGCTCGAGATCCAGACCCCGATGGCCAGCGTGCGCTGACCCGGATCGAGGAACATGTTGCGGATCAGCGAGAGCGTGGACGGCGCCAGCGTCGCGCCGGCCACGCCGAGCAGCGCGCGGGTGGCGATCAGCATGTTGGCGCTGTTCGAGAAGGCCGCCAGCACCGAGGCCAGGCCGAAGGCCACGGCACCGATCAGCAGCAGCCGGCGCCGCCCGATGCGGTCGCCCAGCGTGCCCATGGTGACCAGCAGGCCCGCGACCAGGAAGCCGTAGATGTCGACGATCCACAGCAGCTGCGCCGCCGTGGGCTTGAGTGCCTCGCTGATCGCGGGGATCGCGAGGTTCAGCACCGTGAGGTCCATCGAATAGAGCATGCACGGCAGCGCGATGACGGCCAGGCCGGTCCATTCGCGCACCGTGGCGCGCGGCGGCGCGGCGCCGCTCATCGAGGGCCCTCGGGGCCGGGGCCGAACGAGAGGATCGGCCGCAGTTCGATGCTGCCGTTGCGCGCGGACGGGATGCCGGCCGCGATCCGCAGCGCTTCCTCCTCGCTGCCGGCCTCGACCAGGTAGAAGCCGCCGAGCTGTTCGCTGGTCTCGGCGAAGGGGCCGTCGGTCACGGACAGCCGGCCGCGGCGCATGCGCACGGTGGTGGCGGTCTCGGCCGGCTGCAGGGCCTCGGCCTCGACCAGCTGGCCGCGCGCGCGCAACTGCGCGTCGTAGTCGATGTGTTCCTGGATGTAGTGCGCCATGTCGAGCGGCGGAGCCTCGGTTTCGTAGATCAGGCAAAGGTACTTCATGCGGCATTCCCCTCGGCGGCGTCCATGCTCTGGATCGGACGGACTTCGATGCTGCCGTGGCGCGCCATGGGGATGTGGCCCGCGAGCTGGATCGCGACGTTGAGGTCGCGCGCCTCGATCAGGATGAAGCCGCAGAGCTGCTCGCGCACCTCCGCGAACGGCCCGTCGACGTGCGAGGCCTTGCCGTCGCGCACGCGCACGACCTTGGCGGACCTGGCGCTCGCCAGCACGTCGGCGGCGATGAAGTGGCCGTTCTTCTCGAGCTCGCGGTCGTAGGCCATCGAGTCTTCGTCGAGCGCGCGCCGCTCGTCGGGCGACAGGGTGGCGAACAGGGCCGGGTCGCAGTGGACGAGGCAGAGGTATTTCATGCGGAATCTCCTTTCGGATGGAATGAGGACACCACTGGTCGATCGGCGAGGCGCCGGATCGACATGCGGGCGCGACGAACTGCAAATATTTCTAGCCGGGCAAGGACGCCAGTTGCCGCGCGAGGAACTGCCGCTCGGGCTGCTGCCGGGCCAGCGCGAGCGCGCGCTCGTAGGCGCCGCGCGCCTCGCCGAGCCGGCCGAGGCGGCGGCACAGCTCGGCCCGCGCGCCATGCGCGAGGTGGTAGTCGGCCAGTTCGCCGCGCGCGAACAGCGCGTCGACCAGCGCCAAGCCCGCTGCCGGGCCGTCGCGCATCGCGATCGCGGCCGCGCGGTTGAGTTCGGCCACGGGCGAGGGATCGAGCCGCAGCAGCACGTCGTAGAGACCGACGATCTGCGGCCAGTCGGTGGCCTCGGCACGCTCGGCCTCGGCATGGACCGCAGCGATCGCCGCCTGCAGCGCATAGGGGCCGAAGCGGCGCGAGCGCAGCGCGCGCTCGACCAGCGCGGCGCCCTCCTCGATCTGCGCGCGGTGCCAGAGGCCGCGGTCCTGCTGGTCGAGCAGCACGATCTCGCCCTGCGCCGAAGTGCGCGCGGCACGGCGCGCATCATGCAGCAGCATCAGCGCCAGCAGGCCCAGCGCCTCGGGCGCGGCCTCGGCGCCGGGCAGCAGCTCGACCAGCAGCCGGCCGAGCCGGATCGCCTCGGCCGAGAGATCGGCGCGCGTCAGGCTCTGGCCCGAGGAAGCCGCATAGCCTTCGTTGAAGACCAGGTAGACCACGCGCAGCACCGCGTCGAGCCGTTCGGGCAGCTCGGTGCGCGTGGGCACCTGGTAGGGAATGCGCGCGTCACGGATGCGGGCCTTGGCGCGCACGATGCGCTGCGCGATGGTCGGTGCGGGCACCATGAAGGCGCGCGCGATCTCCTCGGTCGCGAGTCCGCAGACCTCGCGCAGCGTGAGCGCCACCTGGGCATCGGGCGAAAGGGCCGGATGGCAGCAGGTGAAGACCAGGCGCAGGCGGTCGTCCTCGAGTTCGTCGGTGTCGGCGTCCCAGCCCGGCGCGGGGTCGGCCAGCGCCTCGGCGCGCTCGGCCGACTCGTCCCAGGGCGAGAAGCGCGCCTGGCGCCGGATGGCGTCGATCGCCTTGAAGCGCCCCGCCGACACCAGCCATGCGCGCGGGTTCGCGGGCACGCCCTGCGCCGGCCACTGCTCGAGCGCGGCGCGAAAGGCCTCGTGCAGCGCCTCCTCGGCGCGGTCGAAATCGCCGAGCAGGCGCACCAGCGTGGCGAAGATGCGGCGCGATTCGCCGCGGTAGACCGCCTCGAGCGTGGCGCGCACCGCGTCCGTCATGCGGCGGGCTCCGGCCTGCCCAGCCAGCGCTCGAGCCGCAGCATCGAACCGGTCCAGCCATGCTCGTGGCCCTCGCGCGCGGCCTGGTCGAAGAACTGCTCGTGCAGCAGCTCGAGCTCGCAGCCGGTGCCGGCCGCATCGGGCTCGATGCGCACCGTGACGCGCGATTCGCGCTCGGGCGTGCTGCGCCAGGCCCAGCTGAAGACCAGCCGGCGCTGCGGCACGATCTCGAGGTAGGTGCCGCTGACGTCGTGCGTCTCGCCGTCGGCCGCGAGCATCGCCACGCGGAAGCGCCCGCCCACGCGCAGGTCGACCTCGGCATGCGGCACCGCGACGATCTCCTCGGGGCCGAACCAGTGCTTCAGCGCCTGCGGGTCGGTCCACGCGCGCCAGACCTTGTCGGGCGCGACGGCGTAGTGGCGGCGGAGGGTGAGGGAGGGACGTCCGGTGTTGGGGCTGGCAGGTTCCGCCATTCGGTTTGCTCCTGGTGGTAGAGAAAGCGCGCCAAGGCATCGAGGCGCCCGGTCCAGAACTTCTCGTAGCGCGACAGCCACACGGCGGCCTCCTGCATCGGCCGCGGCGAGAGCTCGCAGCGCACGACCCGGCCTTCCTTCGTGCGCGAGATCAGCCCCGCGTCCTCGAGCACGCGCAGGTGCTTCATGAAGCCCGTGAGCGACATCGCATGCGGCGCGGCCAGCTCGGTCACGCTGAGGCTGCGCTCGCCCAGGGTCTCGAGCACCGCGCGGCGCGTCGAGTCGGCGAGCGCGGCGAACACGGCATCGAGGGCAACGGGCGCGGGCGGCGCGGCGGCATCTGAGTGAACCATGCGGTTGAGTATCTGGAGCCCGCGCGCCAGCGTCAAGGCATGGGGATATTCGCGGGCGATCCGGGAACGCTTTATGCGTGCTGCGGCGCAGCATCCCCACCCCACTCGCCGCAAAGGAGCTTCCATGCTGGACCGTACCGCCACCCAGTTCTCCCACGTCAAGCCGGGCGACACCGAATTCGTCTCGGGCGGACTGCGCGACTTCTTCCTCTACCGCGACCTCGGCGTTGCCGCCGCCACCAACGGCAAGGTGATCGCGCACCTCGTCAAGGCCAACATGGCACCGGAAGCGGGCACCGGCTGGCATCGCCACGAGGCCGACTTCCAGATCGTGATCATGGTCAAGGGCTGGGCCCGCTTCATGTACGAGGACAAGGAAACCCTGGTCGAAGCCGGCGACGTGGTGCACCAGCGCCCCGGCATCCGGCACTACCTGTTCGACTACTCGCCCGACATGGAGTACCTGGAGATCGTCTCGCCGGCCGATTTCAAGAGCGTGGACGTGGAGCCGGTGTGCGAGATCCCGCCGCCGACGCCCTGGGCCTGAGCCCCCGGAAACCGGCTTTCGCCGCCGTCCTACGGACGGCGCGCGAACCTGCCCGATAGACTGCGCCCTCGTCTCGCAAAACCGATAACAACCGAGGAGAGAGAGCATGAGGATCCCCATGGCCCGCCTGTCGGCGGGCGTCCTGTTCGCGTTCGCCGTCCTGGCCGCCGGCCCCGCCGCCGCCGCGCCGCCTTCCAATCCCCCCAGTTCCGCCGCCGTGCCGGCCAACTCGCTCGAAGCCGAGCAGGAGGCCGCCTTCAAGGCCGCGCGCGCGGTGCAGAAGACCGGCCCGGCCGACATCGCCCTGCGCGACCAGGCCCACCTGAAGCTGCCGCCCGGCTATGTCTGGGTGCCCACGCCGGCCGCGGCGCAGCTCATGCGCAGCATGGGCAACCGGGTCGACGACAGCTTCCTCGGCGCGGTGTTCCCGAACAACGACGCCGACTGGTTCGCCGTGGTGAAGTTCGTCAAGGAGGGCTACATCAAGGACGACGACGCCAAGGACTGGAACGCCGACGACCTGCTCAAGAGCCTCAAGGAAGGCACCGAGGCCGCGAACGAGGAGCGCGCCAAGCGCGGCATCCCGGCGATCGAGGTCACGGGCTGGGCACAGAAGCCGCAGTACGACGCCTCGGTGCACCGCCTCGTGTGGTCGGCGCTCTCCAGGCACAAGGGCGAGGCCTCGGGCGGCCAGGGCGTCAACTACAACACCTATGCGCTGGGACGCGAGGGCTACATCAGCCTGAACCTCGTGACCAACGCCGACGACCTCGAGAAGTACAAGCCCGACGCGACCCAGTTGCTGGCAGCGCTGCAGTACGACGACGGCAAGCGCTATGCCGACTTCGATGCCTCCACCGACAAGGTCGCGGCCTATGGCCTCGCGGCGCTGGTGGCTGGCGCGGCGGTCAAGAAGCTCGGCCTGTTCGCGGTGATCGCAGCCTTCCTGGCCAAGTTCGCCAAGATCATCGCGGTGGCGGTGGGCGGCGCACTGTGGGGTGCGGGCAAGCTGTTCCGGCGCAAGGAGAAGGCGCCGGTGGCGAGCGAGACGCCGGCCGGCGGGCTGCCGCCGACGAATCCGCCCGCGGCCTGAGCGCGCGCGGGCCGTGGTCAAGCTGCTGCTCCTGCTGCTGAGCGCGGGCAAGCTCGGCAAGCTGCTGCTCACCGGCGGCACCATGCTGCTGTCGGTGGTCGCCTATGCCTTCGTCTTCGGCTGGCGCTACGCGGTGGGCTTCGTGGCGCTGATCTTCATCCACGAGATGGGCCACTTCCTCGCGGCGCGCCAGCGCGGCCTGGACGTGGGCGCGCCCACCTTCATTCCCTTCGTTGGCGCCTGGGTCGAGCTCAAGGACCAGCCGCACGACGTCGAGACCGAGGCCTGGGTGGGCTTCGCCGGGCCGCTGCTCGGCAGCCTGGCCTCGCTGGCCTGCTACTTCCTCGCGCGCGAGAGCGACAGCCGGCTGCTGCTGGCGCTCGCCTACGCGGGCTTCTTCATCAACCTGTTCAACCTGATCCCGCTCTCGCCCTTCGATGGCGGCCGCATCACCGCGGTGCTCACGCCGCGCATCTGGCTGCTCGGGGTGCCGGTGCTGGTCGCCCTGTTCTTCTGGCGGCCGAGCCCGATGCTGGTGCTGGTGGCCGTGCTGGCGGCGCCGCAGGTGATGCGGGCCTGGAAGTACGACCCCGAGGATCCGGCCAACCGGCAGTACTACGCGGTGTCGGCCGAGACGCGGCTGACCTACGCCGTCTACTACATCGGGCTGGTGGCCTTTCTCGCGGTGATGGCGCACGACACGCACGAGATGCTCGGCCCGGCGCGCCTGGCGGGCGGCTGAGCGCCGCCGCGTCTCAGGATGCGCCGAAACGCGGCGCGCGCTTCTGCAGGAAGGCCGCCACGCCCTTGCGCGCATCGGCGCTGCCGGCGCGCTCGCGCAGCAGGCGGTGCTCGAGCGCCAGGTGCGCCTCGAGCGTGCGGCCCGGCGCCTCCGCGCACAGCGCCTTGATCGCGGCGAAGGAGCCGGGCGCGCCCGCGGCCAACCGCCGTGCCAGCGCCTCGCCGGCCGCGGCCAGTTCGGCGTCGGGATGCAGCGCATCGACCGCGCCGGCCGCCAGGCAGCGTTGGCTGTCGATGGGCTCGCTGAGCATCAGCCACTGCTGCGCGTGCAGCACCCCGATGCGCCGCGCGAGGAACCACGAGCTGCCCGCGTCGGGCGACAGGCCGATGGCCGCGTAGCCGGTGCGCAGCTTCATCGACTCGGCCGCGAGCACGAAGTCGCCGGCCAGCGCGAGCCCCACGCCCGCCCCGCCGACCGCGCCGTTGAGCACCGTGATCAGCGGCGCCGGGCCGTTCACCAGCCGCAGCAGCGCCGGATGCAGGGGATCGAGGATTTCATCGACCAGCGCGGGCAGGTCGTCCCCGGCCGCAACGAACTCCTCGATATCGCCGCCGGCGCAGAACACGCGGCCCTCGCCGGTCAGCAGCACCACGCGCGGCGCGGCCGCCAGCACCTCGTCGATCGCGCGCACCAGCGCGCGGCTGCTCGCGGCGCCGATCGCGTTGGCGCGCTCGGGACGGCGCAGCACGATGCGGCCGATGCCCTCCTCCACCGACCAGGCGATGCCCTGCTCGAGCGGCATCTCAGATGCCCGTGAGGCCGCCGGTGCACATCAGCGTCTGGCCGCTGACGTAGTCCGACTCGGGAATGCACAGCAGGTAGACCGCGCCGGCCGCCTCCTCGGGCGTGCCGCCTCGGCCCAGCGGAATGGTCTGCTCCATCATCGACAGCAGGCCGGGGTTGATGCCGACCTTGATTTCGCGGCCGTCGATGTGGGCGGTGGTGGCGTCGGCCGCGCTCGCGGTCAACCGGGTCTGGATGAAGCCGAAGGCCACGCAGTTCACGGTGACGTTCATGCGGCCCCATTCCTTGGCCAGCGTCTGCGTCATGCCGACGATGCCGGCCTTGGCGGTCGCGTAGTTGGCCTGGCCCGCGTTGCCGAACAGCCCCGCCACCGAGGAGATGTTGACCACCTTGCGCACGGTGCGCCGGCCGGCCTCGGTCTCGGTCTTCGAGAGCTGGCGGATCACCGGCTGCGCCGCGCGCAGGATGCGGAACGGCGCCGTGAGGTGCACGTCGAGCATGGCGTACCACTGCTCGTCGGTCATCTTCTGCACCACGCTGTCCCAGGTGTAGCCGGCGTTGTTGACGATGATGTCGAGGCCCTGGAACTCGCTGACCGCGGTGCCGACGAAGCGCTCGGCGAAGTCGGGCGCGGCCACGCTGCCGTTGCAGGCCACGGCCTGGCCGCCGGCGGCGCGGATGGCCTGCACGGTCTCGTCCGCGGGGCCGGCGTCGAGATCGTTGACCACCACGCGCGCGCCCTCCGAGGCGAGCTTGAGCGCGATCGAGCGGCCGATGCCGCGGCCCGAGCCGGTGATGAGGGCGACCTTGCCTTCGAGTCTGGATGTCATGTCTGGATGTCTTTCTTCGTTGAGTCTTCAGGCGAGCGCCACCAGCGCTTCGCCCGCGATGCGCACCTGGCCATGCTGGTTGGTGCTGCTGACTTCCACGCGCACGCAGCGCTCGCCGTCGCGCTCGAGCTTCTCGACCACGCGGCCCGTGCAACGCACCGCATGGCCCAGGTGGGTCACGCCCTGGAAGCGCACATCGAAGCGGCGCAGCTTCGACTGCGGCGCCCACTGCGTGAGCAGCCGGCCGAGCCAGGCCATGCCCAGCATGCCCTGCGCGAACACGTCGGGCATGCCGGCGCGGCGCGCGAAGTCGATGTCGATGTGGATCGGGTTGTGGTCGCCCGAGGCGCCCGCGAACAGCGCGAGCGTGGTGCGGTCGACCGGCGGCAGTTGCAGCGGCGGCAGTTCGTCGCCGACCTGCACGGTGTCGTGGTTGGGTGCGGTCATGGGGTTCCTCGGGCTCAATGCCGGCAGACGATCACGGTGCGCAGCTCGGCCACCAGTTCGTCGCGCTGGTTGGTGGCGCGCGAGCTCTTCACCACGAACTCGAGCGCGCCGTTCTTCTTGTCGTAGATGTCGGTGATGGTCGAGCGCACCGTCACCGTATCGCCCGCGCAGGCCGCGCGGTGGTAGCTGAAGCCCTGCTCGCCGTGCAGCAGCTTGGCCAGCGGTATGCCCAGGTCGGCCAGCAGCCGGTTGGACGCGCCCGAGTCGAGCTCGGCCGCGAACAGGAAGGTGGGCGGCGCGGGCAGGTCGGCATAGCCGGCATCGCGCGCGGCGGCGGGGTCGGTGTAGACCGGATCGGTCTCGCCGATCGCCTTGGCGAAGAACTGCAGCCGCGTGCGCTCCAGCGGCAGCACCGAGGCGGGCAGCTCGTGCCCGATCCATTTCCTGTCGATCATGGCGGGGCCCTTCTTCAGACGCGTTCGTAGAGCGTGACCACGCAGGCGCCGCCCAGGCCCAGGTTGTGCTGGAGCGCGAGCCGCGCGCCCTCGACCTGGCGCTTGTCGGCCGTGCCGCGCAGCTGCTGGACCAGCTCGGTGCATTGCGCGAGGCCGGTGGCGCCCAGCGGATGGCCCTTGGACAGCAGGCCGCCCGAGGGGTTGGTGACGACCTTGCCGCCGTAGGTGTTGTCGCCGTCGAGCACAAACTTCTCGGCCCCGCCCTCGGGGCACAGGCCCAGCGCCTCGTAGCTGATCAGCTCGTTGTGCGCGAAGCAGTCGTGCAGCTCGACCACGTCGATGTCCTGCGGGCCGACGCCCGCCGCCTCGTAGACCTTCTGCGCCGCCTCGCGCGCCATGCTGAAGCCGACCACCTCGCGCATGTCGCGCGCCTCGAAGCTCACGGGGCGGTCGGTGGTCATGGCCTGGGCCTTGATGCGCACGCCGCGGTCCAGGCCGTGGCGCTGCGCGAACCCGGCCGAGCAGACGATGGCGGCGGCCGCGCCGCAGGTCGGCGGGCAGGCCATCAGCCGCGTCATCACGCCGGGCCACATCACGGGCGTGGCCAGCACCTCGTCCTCGGTCACGACGGTGCGGAACAGCGCCACCGGGTTGTTCGATGCATGGCGGCTGGCCTTGGCGCGGATCTTCGCGAAGGTCGACAGCTGCGTGCCGTACTGCTGCATGTGGGCCAGGCCCGCGCCGCCGAAGTAGCGCAGCGCCAGCGGCACCTGCTCGTTGCCGACCAGCTCGTCGGTGATGGACTCGAAGCGGTCGAAGGGGCTGGGCCGGTCGTCGAACACCGCGCCCAGCGCGCCCGGGCTCATGTGCTCGAAGCCGAGCGCGAGCACGCAGTCGGCCGCGCCGCTGGCCACGGCCTGGCGCGCGAGGAACAGCGCGGTCGAGCCGGTCGAGCAGTTGTTGTTGACGTTGACCACGGGGATGCCGGTCATGCCGACCTCGTAGAGCGCGCGCTGGCCGGCGGTGGAGTCGCCGTAGACATAGCCCACGTAGGCCTGCTGCACCTGCTCGTAGCCGATGCCGGCATCGGCCAGCGCCGCGTTGAGGGCCTGCGCCGCCATCTGCGGATAGGGCAGGTTCGCGCCGGGCTTGGTGAAGGGGATCATGCCGACGCCGACGACATGCACATCCTGGGTCATGGGAATTCCTCTCTGGGTGTTGAAGCGAAAACGAAGAGATCAGGCGATCGCGCGCTGGCGATCCTTCCAGAACGGCTCGCGCAGCTTGGTCTTGAGCACCTTGCCGGCGCCCGAGAGCGGCAGCGCCTCGACCAGCGCCACGCTGCGCGGGCACTTGTAGCCCGCGATCAGGGTCTTGCAATGCGCGATCAGCTCGTCGGCCGTGACCGGCTGCCCCGGCTTGGCGACCAGCACCGCATGCACGGCCTCGCCCCACTCCTCGCTCGGGATGCCGATGACCGCGCAGGCCGCGACCGCCGGATGCTGGGCGATGGCATTCTCGACCTCGGCCGAGTAGATGTTCTCGCCGCCGCTGATGATCATGTCCTTCATGCGGTCGACCACGAAGATGAAGCCGTCGTCGTCCATGTAGGCGCCGTCGCCGGTGTGCATCCAGCCCTCGCGCACCGCGGCGGCCGTCTGCTCGGGCTTGTTCCAGTAGCCGAGCATCACGTTCGGCCCGCGCACCGCCACCTCGCCCACCGTGCCGCGCGGCACCTCGGCGCCCTCGGCATCGACGATGCGCACCTCCATGCAGAAGCTCGCGCGGCCGGCCGAGCGCAGCTTGCCGGCCTTGCGGCCCTCGACCGTGTGGTACCAGGCGGGGTTGATGGTGGCCACCGGCGACAGCTCGGTCATGCCGTAGGCCTGCACGAAGTCCACGCCCGGCAGCGCCGCCATCGCGCGGTTGAGCACGGCCTCGGAGATCGGCGAGGCGCCGTAGGCGATGCCGCGCAGGCTGCCGAGCTCGCGCGGCCTGTCGCGCATGGCGGGATGGTCGACCAGCATCTGGATCATGGTCGGCACCAGCAGCGTGTGGGTCACGCGCTCGCGCTCGATCGCGTCGAGCACGGCCTCGGGGTTGAACATCGGGATCACCACGTGCGTGTTGCCCTGGAACCAGTGCGGCCCCGAGATGCCCATGTCGGCCAGATGGAACATCGGCGCCGCATGCAGGTAGCAGCCCTCGGCCGGCGCCATGCCCTCGGCCTGGGCGGCCAGCGCCGAGGCGCAGAGGTTGGCGTGGCTCAGCATCACGCCCTTGGGAAAACCCGTGGTGCCGCCGGTGTAGAAGATGCCGGCGAGGTCGTCGCCATGGCGGTAGGCGTCGGGCACCGGCGCCGCGCTGTCGAGCAGTGCCTCGTAGCCGAGCATGCCGGCGGGAACCGCGCCATCGCCGCAGTAGATCAGCTCGCGCAGGGTGGTGGACTGGCCGCGCAGTTGCTCGGCCGCCGCGCGGAAGGCGTCGTCGACCAGCAGGATCTGCGAGCCCGAGTCCTCGAGCGAATAGAGGATCTCGGCCGGCGACCAGCGGATGTTGCAGGGATTGAGCACGCCGCCGCCCCAGGGCACGGCCATCTGGTATTCGAGGTAGCGGTCGGAGTTGAGCGACAGCATCGCGACCCGGTCGCCGTTCTTCATGCCGAGCTTCTGCAGCGCGCCGGCCAGCCGCGCGATGCGCTCGCCGAAGGTGCGGAAGCTGGTGCTGCGGCTGCCGAAGCGCACCGCGGTCTTGTCCGGTTTCTGCTGCATCGCGCGGTGCAGCGCCTGGGTCAGGTACATGGTGGCTCGTCTCCTAATCGTTGGTCTTGTCGGCACGCCTTTGCAGGTCTTTTTCTGGCGTGAGCGCATGGTAGAAATCCGGGCCCGGGCCGGCGATTGCGCTTCGCTTCGTTCGCATTGCAGAAAACGTCAATCGACGGCCCGCCGCGTCCCGTGTACGGTCGAATCGCCCTCCTCCATGCTGCAACCGCCCGTCACCATCCCGGTCGCCTTCGTCGAAGGCATGCTCTCCGGCATCCGCGCCCGGGGCACCGCCGCGCCCATCGACATCGATCGAGCGCTGGAAGACGCGGGCGTGCCGCCGCCGCTGCTGGCCGAGCCGGGCGCGCGCGTCACGGCCGAGCAGTACGTGGCGCTGTTCGCGCTCTTGATGGACCGGCTCGACGACGAGTCGCTGTGCTTCCTCACGCGCCGGATGCGCCGCGGCAGCCTGGCGCTGATCGCGCGCTCCACGCTCGGCGCCCCCGATTTCGGCCATGCGCTGCGCCGCGTGGCCCACACCTTCAGCCTGCTGCAGGACGACCTGCGGCTGGTGCTGCTGCGCGAGGGCGAGCTCGCCGGCTTCGGCATCGCGATCGAGAACCCCGCGATCGGCCACCAGAACTTCCTGCACGAGCTGATGCTGCGCGTGTACTGGCGCCTGCTGGCCTGGCTGCACGGCGGGCGGCTGGCGGCGCGGCGCTTCGACTTCGGCTTCGCGCTGCCGCCCTACGCGGCCGGCTATGCCAAGGTGTTCCCCGGCACCTTGCGCTTCGGCCAGCCCTGCTCGGCCGTGTGGTTCGACGCCGAGGCGCTGCGCACGCCGATGCACCGCGACGCGCATGCGATCCGCGACTTCCTCGCGGCCTCGCCCGGCAACGTGATCCTGCCGCGGCTGGCCGAACAGCCCATCAGCGCCAGGGTGCGCGAGATCCTGCAGCAGAAGCGCCCGGCCTGGGCCGACCTCGCGACCGTGGCCGCCTGCCTGCACATGTCGGTCAGCACCCTGCAGCGCCACCTGGCGACCGAGAGCACCTCGTTCCAGGCGCTCAAGGACCAGCTGCGACGCGACGTGGCGATCGTGCGGCTGGCCACCAGCGCCGTGCCGCTGGCGGCGCTGGCCGCGGAACTGGGCTTTGCCGACAGCGCGGCCTTCCAGCGCGCCTTCAAGACCTGGACCGGCGGCGCGCCGGGTTCGTACCGGCGCCGCGTGGCCGCGGCCGGCGGTGGCGATTCCCTGCCGGCGCCCTGAGTTTTCAGAAGCTTCCGGAACGGCCGCAAGGCCCGGGCGACAATCGCCCCATGCCTCCCACCTCCGACCTGCCCCCGCTCAACCGCCAGTTCGTCGCCCATTTCGGCGAGATGGGCAGCAAGTGGGGCATCAACCGCACCGTCGGCCAGATCTACGCGCTGATCTTCCTCTCGGAACGTCCGCTCAATGCCGACGAGATCGCCGAGCTGCTCGAGTTCTCGCGCTCCAACGTGAGCATGGGCCTGAAGGAGCTGCAGGCCTGGCGCCTGGTGCGCCTGCGCCACCAGCCCGGCGACCGGCGCGAATACTTCGAGGCGCCGTCGGACGTGTGGGAGATCTTCCGCGTGCTGGCCGAGGAGCGCCGCCGCCGCGAGATCGAACCCACGCTCTCGATGCTGCGCAATGCCCTGCTCGAGTCGCCCCACAGCGAGGCCGAGCGTCATGCGCAGGAGCGCATGCGCGAGATGCACGACCTGATCGACCGGCTCATGAAGTGGTTCGACGACGTGCAGCGGCTGTCGCCCGAGACCGCGATGCAGCTCATGGGCATGGGCTCGACCGTGACCAAGGTGCTGACGCTCAAGGACCGGATCACGGGGGGTGCATCGAGGAAGAAGAAGCCTGCGACGGATTGAGGCTGTCAATACGGGGACAAGGACGCGAAGGACGCAAAGATTCCGCGAAGGTCGCGAAAGAAGACATTTGAAATTTCTTCCTTGACCCTTTTGCGTTCTTCGCGAAACCTTCGCGCCCTCTGCGTCCGGCTGTCCGCTTTCAGAGCCTTTCCTGCCCCTCCGGCGTTTCAGGCATCTCGAATTTCTCCTTGCGGATGGCGTCGTCGGCCATCAGCTCGAACCACATCGCGTTGAGCACCGCGAAGGCGGCCGCCAGCGGCAGGCCGAGGATCCAGGCGAAGTACCACATCGTTCTATTCCTTTCTTGCGATCAGTACGCATGACCGCGTTCCTCGCGGATCGCCTTCTCGTCGACCTTGCCCCACAGCACGTGGTAGACCCAGGTCGTGTAGGCCACGATCAGCGGGATGAAGATGGCCGTGACCACCAGCATGATGAACAGCGTGAGGTGGCTCGAGGACGAGTCCCACACGGTGAGGCTGGCGCGCGGATCGATGGAGGACGGCAGGATGAACGGGAACATCGAGGCGCCCACGCTCAGGATGATGCCGGCGATGCCGAACGCGCCGGCCAGCAGCGCGAGCAGTTCGCGCCGCAGCGCGAGCCCCATCAGCGCCAGCAGCGCGCCCGCGAAGCCGGCCACCGGCGCGGCCAGGGTCCAGGGGTGGGCCGCGTAGTTCGCGAACCAGGCACCGGCCTGCAGCTCGACCGTCTTGAGCAGCGGATTCGACGGCCCCACGGTATCGACCGCGCTGGTGATGCGGTAGCCGCCGACGGCCGAGGCCATCCAGAAGCCCGCCGCCGCGTAGAGCACGATGGTGGCGGCGGCCGCGACCATGCCGTAGCGGCGCGAGCGCTCGGCCACGGGCCCGGCGGTCTTCAGCTGCAGCCAGGCCGCGCCGTGCATCGCCATCATCGCCACCGACACCAGCCCGCACAGCAGCGCGAAGGGGTTGAGCAGTCCGAGGAAGCTGCCGTCGTAGTGGATGTGCATGTCGGTCGCGAAGCGGAACGGCACGCCCTGCAGCACGTTGCCCACCGCCACGCCGAAGATCAGCGCGGGCACCAGGCCGCTGAAGAACAGCACGCCGTCCCAGCGCGCGCGCCATTGCGGCGACTCGCGTTTGCTGCGGAACTTGAAGGCCACCGGCCGCAGGATCAGCGCCGAGAGCACGACGAACATCGCGAGGTAGAAGCCCGAGAACGAGACGGCGTAGAGCTGCGGCCAGGCCGCGAACACCGCGCCGCCGCCGAGGATCAGCCAGACCTGGTTGCCTTCCCAGACCGGGCCCACGCTGTTGATGACGAGCCGGCGCTCGACGTCGTTGCGGGCCGCGAACGGCAGCAGCATGCCGCTGCCGAGGTCGAAGCCGTCGGTGACGGCGAAGCCGACCAGCAGCACGCCGATCAGCGCCCACCAGATGAAGCGCAGGGTGTCGTAGTCGAGGAGTGTGTGGAGGATCATGCGGCGCTCCCGGTGGTCGAGACGGCGTGGGCGGGCGGAACGTGCGAGCGCGCGTCGCCCTCGTCGGGCGAGTGCTCGGCGACCGGCCCCTTGCGGATCGCCTTGACCATCAGCTTGAGCTCGATGACCAGCAGCACGGTGTAGATGGCGACGAAGCCCGCGAGCGTGAACAGCACCGACTTGATGCCGATGTTCGAGACCGCCACCGCGGTCGGCAGCACGCCCTCGATCACCCAGGGCTGGCGGCCGAACTCGGCCACCAGCCAGCCGGCCTCGGCCGCGATCCACGGCAGCGGGATCGCGATCACCGCGGCCTTGAGCAGCCAGCGGTGGCGGTCCAGCGTGCGGCGCGCCGACAGCACGAAGAAGGTGCCGGTCAAGAGGATCAGCAGCATGCCGATGCCCACCATGATGCGGAACAGCCAGAACAGCGGCGCCACCTGCGGCACCGTGTCCCAGGCCGCCTTGGCGATCTGCTCGTCGGTGGCCTGGCGCGGATCGTCCACGTAGCGCTTGAGCAGCAGCGCATAGCCCATGTCGACGCCGTTGTTCTCGAAGGCGTCGCGCACGCCCTGCGTGACCGGCTTGCCGCCGGCCTCGCGGATCTTCTGCAGCGCGTCGTAGGCCTTGATGCCCTCGCGGATGCGCGCCTCGGCGCGCTTCACGAGCTCGTCGATACCCGGGATCACGGTGGTGAGCGAGCGCGTGCCGATCAGCCCCATCACGCCCGGGATGTGGATCGCGTAGTGGGTCTCGCGCGCGGCCTGGTCGGGAAAGCCGAAGGCGGTGAAGGCCGCGGGCGCGGGCTGGGTCTCCCACATGGCCTCGATGGCCGCGAGCTTCATCTTCTGGTGCTCGGTCGAGAGGTAGCCGCTCTCGTCGCCGAGCACCACCACCGACAGCGAGGCCGCGAGGCCGAAGGAGGCAGCCACCGTCATCGAGCGCTTGGCGAGCTCGATGTGGCGGCCCTTGAGCAGGTACCAGGCCGAGATGCCCAGCACGAACACCGCCGCGCAGACATAGCCGGCCGACACCGTGTGCACGAACTTCGCCTGCGCCACCGGGTTGGTCAGCACGGCGGCGAAATCGGTGACCTCCATGCGCATGGTCTGCGGATTGAAGGCCGCGCCCACCGGGTTCTGCATCCAGCCGTTGGCGATCAGGATCCACAGCGCCGAGAAGTTGGAGCCGATGGCCACGGCCCAGGTGGTGGCGAGGTGGCCGACCTTGGAGAGCCGGTCCCAGCCGAAGAAGAACAGGCCGACGAAGGTCGCCTCCATGAAGAAGGCCATCAGGCCCTCGATGGCCAGCGGCGCGCCGAAGATGTCGCCGACGTAGTGGCTGTAGTAGCTCCAGTTCATGCCGAACTGGAACTCCATCACCACGCCGGTGGCGACGCCCATCGCGAAGTTGATGCCGAACAGCACGCCCCAGAATTTCGTCATGTCGCGCCAGATCACGCGGCCGGTCATGACATAGACGGTCTCCATGATGGCGATGACGATCGAGAGCCCCAGCGTCAGCGGGACGAAGAGGAAGTGGTAGAGCGCCGTGACGGCGAATTGCAATCGCGACAAGGCGACGATGTCGAGGTCCATGGTGGCTTCCTTTGTGTTCCCTGTGTTCTTCGTGGTGGAGTGGTTGGCGTTGCTTCGGTGTCGTTCAATCGGCGCGCAGTTGCCGCAGCGCCTGCTCGAAGGCCTCGCCGCCGCGCCGCAGGTCGGCGACGACGCGGCCGTCCTCGATGCGCAGCAGCCGGTCGGCGAGCGCGGCCTCGCGGCGCAGGTGGGTGGCGATCACGAGCGTGCGGCCCTCGGCATGGCGCGCGAGGCGCTGCAGCACGTCGTGCGCGACCGCGGCATCGAGCGCCTCGGTGGGCTCGTCGAGCAGCCACAGCGGCACCGGGCGGAGAAAGAGGCGCGCGAGCGCGAGGCGGCGCGACTGGCCGCCCGAGAGGCCGAGGCCGCCTTCGCCGAGGCGCGTGGACAGGCCGGACGACAGATGGCGCACGTCGTCGGCCAGGCCCGCGGCCTGCAGCACGGCCCACAGTTGTTCGTCGTCGGCGGCGGGATCGGCCAGCCGCAGGTTGTCGCGCAGCGTGTCCTCGAACAGCTCGGTGCGCTGGGTCAGCAGGCAGCAGGGCAGCGCGGCCACCTCGCCACGGCGCGGCGCGAGTTCGCCCGCTATCACCGAGAGCAGCGTGGACTTGCCGCTGCCGCTGGGGCCGACGATGGCGACGCGCTCGCCTTTGGCGATGGCCAGCGAGAGGCCTTCGATTGCGGGCACGGCGCTGGCGCGGTGGAAGGCATCGATCGTCGTGAGGCGCAGCGCGAGCGATGCGTCCTCGGGAAGCCGGGGCGCGGTGGGCGCGTCGTCCTGCGCCATGCGCGGTGCCAGGCGACGCACCGCGAGCCAGGTACGGCCCGCGTCGAGCGCGCCGCGGCGCAGCGCGGCGAAGGGTTCGAGCGCGGTGAGCGCCACCAGCAGCGCGAGCGCGGCAGCGGGTGCGCCGATCGCGCCCTCGCCCACCAGCGCCGCCACGGCGAGCAGCACGGCCACCAGCGTGAGCGTGCCCGCGCCGCCATAGGCCAGGCCGGCCGTGCTCTCGAGGCGGTTGAGCGCGAGGTCGGCGCGCGCCAGCCGGCGGTCGGCCGCGGCCAGAGCCTCGCGCTGCGCATCGAGGCGGCCGGCCATCGCCAGTTCGGTCTGGCCGGCCACCAGGTCGGCCGCGCGCTCGCGCAGCGTCTCGATGGCGCGCGCGCGCCGCAAGGCCGGACGCCGCGCGCGGCGCGACACCGCGAAGGCCAGGCCCCAGCCCACGGCCACGAGCCAGGCCGCGAGCGCGGCACCCATCGCTGCCTGCATCGTGCCGAGCACGACGCCCGCCAGCAGCGCGGCGCCGAGCGCGGCTGCGGCCGGCACCAGCAGGCGCAGGTAGAGCGACTCGAGCGCATCGATGTCGCTCGTGAGCCGGAACAGCAGGCGCGCCGGGCGCAGCGCCAGCGCGCGCGCCGCCTCGGCCCGCGCCCAGCCGCGGAACAGTCGCACGCGCAGCGCGGCCAGCGCGCCGAAGGTGGCGTCGTGCGTGACCAGCCGCTCGCCGTAGCGCGAGGCGGTGCGGCCCAGCGCCAGCAGCCGGATGCCGGCCGAGGGCGCAAACACGTCGAAGGTGAAGGCCGTGGCCGCATGCAGGCCCGCGAGCGCGGTGGCGGTGATGAACCAGCCCGAGAGGCCGAGCAGCGCCATGCCCGCGAGCACGGTCACGGCGGCCAGCAGCGCACCCCAGCGCAAGGCGCGCGGCTGGGCCGCGAAGAAGGGACGCAGCACCAGGCGCAATTCGCCCGCGTGACGGTGCGTGTTCGGCTTCATGCGGCCTTCTCCGCGGCATCGGCGCCGAGTTGCACGACGCGGTCCAGGCGCGCGGCCAGCGCGGGATCGTGCGTGGAGACGATCATGGTGCGGCCGCGCGCGAGTTCGAGCAGCGCATCGGCCACGCGCCGCGCGGTCTCGGTGTCGAGGTGGGCGGTGGGCTCGTCGACCAGCAGCAGGTCGGCCTGCGGATGGACCGCGATGCGCGCCAGCGCGAGGCGCACGGCCTCGCCGCCCGACAGGCCCAGGCCGCCCTCGCCCAGCGCCGCGCCCGGATGCGCCTGCGCGACGTGCTCGAGCTGCGCGAAGCGCATCGCGGCCTCGACGCTGCCAGCTTCGAGCGCACGGCCCAGCGCGACATTGGCGGCGACAGGGCCCGCGAACACGTGCGGCTTCTGGCCCATCCAGCCGATGCGCGCGCGCAGCGCGGCGGCGGTGCGGTCGTTCATCGGCACGCCGCCGATCAGGATCTCGCCCTGCTGCGCCGGCACCAGGCCCGCGAGCAGCGACAGCAGCGCGGTCTTGCCAGCACCGCTGGCACCGGCCAGCGCGATGTGCTCGCCCGCGGCCACGCGCAGCTCACGGCCTTCGAACACGCGGCGCGATTCGCCGGGCCAGGCGAAATGCAGGTCGTGCACGACCACCGAGGGCGCGGCATTCGACGGCTGCATCGAGACCACGTGCACGTCCGGCGCGTGGGCGCCCGGCAGCGGCAGCGCCTCGCGCTGAAGGCCCTCGAGCGCCTCGAGCGCGGCCTCGCCCGCCGCGCGGTCGTGCCACACGGCCGAGAGTTCGCGCAGCGGTTCGAAGAAGGCCGGCGCGAGCAGCAGCACGAACAGGCCCTGGCCCAGGCTCAGTGGCCCGTTCCAGGTGCCGAAGCCCAGCGTGCCCAGCAGATGGAAGCCGACGTAGACCGCCACCATCGCCACGCCCAGCGCCGAGAATAGCTCGAGCACGGCCGAGGACAGGAAGGCGATGCGCAGCACGGCCATGGTGCGTTCGCGCAGCGACTGCGCCGAGTCGGCGAGCCGCGCCGCGGTGGCATCGACCGCGCGGAGCGCGCGCAGGGTCGCGAGGCCGCGCAGGCGGTCGAGCAGGAAGGCGTTCATGCCGCCCATCTGCACCATCTGCGCCTCGCTGGCCGCCTTGGCGCGCCAGCCGACGATGGCCATGAACAGCGGGATCAGCGGCGCCGCGAACAGCAGCACCAGCGCCGCCACCCAGGTCTGGCTCGCGACCACGGCGAGGATCGCGAGCGGCACCACGGTGGCACGCCAGCGCGCGGGCTGGTAGCGCACCAGGTACGGCACCAGCGCCTCGGCCTGCTCGGCCAGCGCGCTCGCGGCCAGGCCCGAGGGCACGCGGCCGCGGTCGAGTGGCGAGGCACCGGCCAATGCCTCCGCGGCCTGGGCGCGCAAGTCCGAGAGCCGAGCGCGTGCCCGCCCGAAGGTGCGCCGCGCGCCCCAGGCTTCGCAGGCGGCGCGCAGCCAGCCGAACAGGAGGATGCCGAGCGCGGGCCACAGCACCGCGGCCAGCCCGCCGCCATCGGCCAGCGCCTGCACCGCCCCCGCCAGCAGCGCCGCCTGCGGCAGCCACAACAGCGCGGCCGCGCCCTGCACTACGCCGCCGATCTCCGGCCGGGCCAGGGCACGCAGGGGTCGACGGTGGGCGGAAGGGTTCATCTGTTTTTGATTTCGTGAATTTTCAGTATTTACTGAAATTTCCACAATGATACCGAAAACCTGACCGGACAGCGAGCACGGCGAAGCCTGCCCGCTTCGCCGCACGGGCGCAAGTCAACGAAGGAACGCGTCCGGCCCGAACGGCCGGCGGGATCTCAGTGCGAGACGACGATGCCGCTGATCAGCAGCCCCGCGAACAGCGCGGCGACGGCGCGCCACGAGGCCGGCCGGGTCTCGACCCAGCGGTACAGCAGCGCGGCCGCGGCGATCGACAGGCCGAAGGTCGCGAGCATGCCGAGCCCGTCGACCCAGGGCGCGTGCGGCCCGAGCCGCACCACGGCGGCATTCACCGCGAGCAGCACCGGAAAGTGGATCAGGAACAGCGAATAGGACATGCGCCCCAGCCGCTGCAGCGCGACCGCCGCCAGCGGCCAGCGCGGCGGCGACAGCCATTGCCGCCGCTGCGCCACCGCGATCAGCAGCGCCGTGACCAGCGCGGTCGCGATGCGGCTGCGCCACTCGAGCGCCAGCGCGCCCGTGCCCAGCAGCAGCAGCAGCGCGATGGCGCTCTGCCAGGTGCTCGCGCGCGTGGCGCGGCCGATCCAGAACACCAACATGCCGAGGCCGTAGGCGCCGAAGAAATAGAAGGCGGTGTCGTCTAGCTCGGACTCGCGGTTGAACAGCGCCAGCGATGCGACGGCCACGCCGAGCACCAGCGCGACCGCGAGCCAGCGCCGGCGCGCGGCTTCGCCGGGCCGCGCCAGTTGGTCCGCCGGAGGCGCGAGCAGCGCCGGCAGCCCGATCAGCGTGAGCGCCAGCGCGAACAGCTGGAAGTCGATCGCCACATACCAGACGCCGGTGGACAGTGCCTCGTAGCCCAGCAGGTCCTGCAGCAGCAGCCCGTGCGCGAGCAGCTGGCCGATGCTCGGCGAGGCCGGCACGAGCTCGGCGTCGAGCCAGGGCCGCACCGCGGCCGCCACCAGCACGCAGACGGTGAGCGCGGCGAGGTAGGGCATCACCAGCCGGCCGTAGCGCTGGAAGATGCGCACGAGCGGCCGGTCGATGCGCAGCAGCCCGTCGGGCGCGAGGCTGGCCGCGGCCAGGAAGCCGGCGATCACGAGGAAGATCTGGACCGCGAGCCGCCCGTCGTTGGCCAGCCAGCCGAGGAAATCGGGTGCGAGCGACAACGCGCCCGCGGGCATCGGCCCGTAGCGCGACAAGTGATGCCCGACGATCACCGCGCAGGCGAGCCCCTTGGCCGCGTCGAGCAGCGGCATGCGCTCCCGCCGCGCGGCGGGAGCAGGTGCGGCGCTCGCCGCCGGGGCCGGCAGGTCGTTCACGCTAGGAACGCGTTCTCAAAGCGCGAGCCGCTGGCGAGCCTCCTGGTATTCGCGCTTGAGCTTCTCGATGAAGACGCCGGCGCTCGAGACTTCGCTGATCGCGCCGATGCCCTGGCCCGAGCCCCAGATGTCCTTCCAGGCCTTGGCCTTGCTGCCCTCGCCGCCCGAGAAGCTCATGGTCTTCACGTCGCCTTCGGGCAGGTTCGCCGGGTCCATGCCGGCGTTGACGATGCTGGGCGCGAGGTAGTTGCCGTGCACGCCGGTGAACAGGCTCGAGTAGACGATGTCGTCCGAAGTGCCCTCGACGATGGCCTGTTTGTAGGCGTCGCTCGCGCGGGCCTCCTCGGTGGCGATGAAGGCGGTGCCGATGTAGGCGAAGTCGGCGCCCATGGCCTGCGCCGCGAGCACCGCGCCACCGGTGGCGATGGAGCCCGACAGCGCGATCGGGCCGTCGAACCACTGGCGGATCTCCTGGATCAGCGCGAACGGGCTCTTGATGCCCGCATGGCCGCCGGCACCGGCCGCCACCGCGACGATGCCGTCGGCGCCCTTCTCGATCGCCTTCTGCGCGAACTTGTTGTTGATCACGTCGTGCAAGGTCACGCCGCCGTAGCTGTGGACCGCGTCGTTGACGTCGGTGCGCGCGCCCAGCGAGGTGATGACGATCGGCACCTTGTACTTCACGACCATTTCCATGTCGTGCTCGAGCCGGTCGTTGCTCTTGTGCACGATCTGGTTGATGGCGAAGGGCGCGGCGGGTTTGTCGGGATTGGCCTTGTTGTAGGCCGCGAGCTCCTCGGTGATCTCGATCAGCCACTCCTCGAGCTGCGCCGCGGGCCGCGCGTTGAGCGCCGGCATCGAGCCGACCACGCCGGCCTTGCATTGCGCGATCACGAGCTTGGGGTTGCTGATGATGAACAGCGGCGAGCCGATGATCGGCAGCGGCAGGTTCGCGAGCACGGGGGGCAGTTTCGACATGGTCGTTGTCTCAGGGGTTGTTGAATTCGGGAGCGGACAGCCGGACGCGGAGGACGCGAAGATTCCGCGAAGTGCGCAAAAGCAAAACCAAATTTTGATTTCTCTTTCGCGTCCTTTGCGTAACCTTTGCGACCTTCGCGTACGGAAGTCCGGATGTCAGAAAGCCTCGAGCGCCAGCGCGTTCACGCTCTCGGCACCGTCGACGATGCTGTCGCGCAGGCCCGGCGCCTTCGCGAGGATGTGCTCGGCATAGAAGCGCGCGGTCGTGATCTTGGCCTGCATGAAGTCGA
>NZ_JBMDKG010000040.1:0-75588 GCF_057809595.1 Variovorax sp. FG153 | reverse complement strand
CACCGATGCAATGGCGCTCATATGTCGCTCGCCTTGATGCGCGGGTCGATGACGGCATAGAGCACGTCGACCACGAAGTTGACGATGACGACCATGGCCGCGAGCAGCATGACGCAGTTGCGCACGACGATGAGGTCGCGGTTGCTGATGGCCTGGAAGATCAGGCGGCCCAGGCCCGGCAGGTAGAACACGTTCTCCACCACGATGGTGCCGGCGAGCAGCTCGGAGAACTGCATGCCCATGACGGTGATGACGGGGATCAGGGCGTTGCGCAGCACGTGGGTCCAGAGCACGGCGCGCTGGGTGACGCCCTTGGCGCGTGCGGTGCGCACGAAGTCCTCGCGCATGACCTCGAGCACGGCCGAGCGGGTGATGCGCGCGAGGATGGCCGCCTGCACGACGGCCAGGGACAGGGCGGGCAGCAGGAGCGACTTCAAACCGGCGAAGACGCCTTCGCCCCAGCCGTCGAAGCCGCCGGCGGAGAACCACTGCAACTGCACGGAGAAGACGAGGATCAGCAGGATGGCGAACCAGAAGTTGGGGATGGCGATGCCGACCTGGGTGAGGCCCATGAGGCCGACGTCGCCGAGCTTGTTGTGGCGCGCGGCGGCGGTGACGCCCACGAGCAGGGCGAGCACGGTGGTGAAGGCCATGGCCAAGAGGGCCAGGGGGACGGTGAGTGCGAGGCGCTCGAGGATGAGGTCGAGCACGGGGGAGCTGTAGGCGTAGGAGTCGCCGAGGTCGCCGGTGAGAAGTCCGGCGATCCAGTGCCAGTAGCGGGTCCAGGCGGGTTGGTCGAGGCCGAGCTTGGTGGCCAGGGCGGCGACGGCTTCGGGGGCGGCGTCCGGGCCCATGAGCATCTGCGCGGCATTGCCGGGCAGGATCTCCAGGACCAGGAAGACGATGATGGAGGCGCCGATCAGCGTGCCGATCAGCGTGGCAAGGCGCTTGATTAGGAAGAGGCTCATCTCTGGGGGTTCATCGCTTTGCGTGGTGGTTTTTGTCCGGGGCGCGTGCACAGGACAGCGGGTACTTCCCTCCGCGAATGTCCCCCGGCCTTCGGCCTCCTCCTTGATTTCGCTGCGGGAAGCACCCACTGCCCTGTGCACGGGAGGCGCCGCGGTGGTGCCGGCGGTTCAACATCGGCGCGCGCCCGCCCCGACCCACGCACCTCATCCAAGGCGCGACGAACCGTACGGCAGGCGCGAGAACTCATGCCGAGATGCACTCGGCGATCGCACGCCCCACGTCGACGGTGTTGGCGGTGCCACCCATGTCGCGGGTGCGCGGGCCTTCGCTGAGCACGGTCTCGATGGCCGAGAGCACGGCGGCCGAGGCTTCGGCGTAGACCGGGTTGTCGCCGCCGAGGTGGTCGAGCATCAGCGCGGCCGACCAGATCTGGCCGATGGGGTTGGCGATGCCCTTGCCCGCGATGTCGGGGGCCGAGCCGTGCACGGGTTCGAACAGCGAGGGGAACTTGCGCTCGGGGTTGAGGTTGCCCGAGGGCGCGATGCCGATGGTGCCGGTGCAGGCCGGGCCCAGGTCCGACAGGATGTCGCCGAACAGGTTGGAGGCCACCACCACGTCGAACCAGTCGGGGTGCTGCACGAAGTGCGCGCACAGGATGTCGATGTGGTACTTGCTCGTCGCCACGTCGGGGTAGCGCTTCGCGATCTCGGCCAGGCGCTCGTCCCAGTAGGGCATCGTGATCGAGATCCCGTTGGACTTGGTCGCGGCCACCAGGTTCTTGCGCTTGCGGCGGCTGGCCAGCTGGAACGCGTAGTCGATGATCCGGTCCACGCCGGTGCGCGTGAACACCGCTTCCTGGATCGCCATCTCGCGCGGCGTGCCCTCGAACAGGCGGCCGCCGACCGAGGTGTATTCGCCCTCGGTGTTCTCGCGCACCACCAGGAAGTCGATGTCGCCGGGCTGGCGGTGCGCCAGCGGGCCGGGCACGCCGGGCATCAGGCGCACCGGGCGCAGGTTCACGTACTGGTCGAACTCGCGGCGGATCTTGATCAGGAGGCCCCACACGGCGATGTGGTCGGGCACCTTGTCGGGCGCGCCCACCGCGCCGAAGTAGATCGCGTCGTGGCCCTGGATCTTGTCGTCCCAGTCGGCCGGCATCATCAGGCCGGTGCGCACGTAGTGGTCCGAACCCCAGTCGAAATGGTCGAACGAGAAATCGATGCCGAAGCGGCGGCCCACGGCATCCAGCACGCGAAGGCCCTCGGGCATCACCTCGACGCCGATGCCGTCGCCGGGAATGACGGCGATCCTGTGTTTTGCTTGCATTTGATCCAGTACCCGGTTGATGAGGGAGGGCGCGGGGCGCCCGTCATGCGGGGCGCGCGCCTGCCGCGTCGGAGTCTAGGACTGGATCGGCGGGGCGGGATCGGGAATGGCACGTACGCCGGCTTGCCAATATTGGAAGGGGCCGAGGCCGGTCTTTCCAGGGAGGCTGCCGAAAGACCGGGCTCGTTTCAGCGATCGGTCTTCGAATATTTGGAAGGCTGGAGGCCGAATCGGCGACCGCTGGACATGGGCACGACACGCGCGCGTGCCAGCGCCGCGGCCGCCCGCGCTCCCGCCGCGCGCCCGCGCAAAGGCAGGCGCGTCGCGTGGCGCGGGTTCGGGAAGCGGAAGGGAAGCGGATCGGCCGGCTGCGACGGTGCAGCGGTCGCGTCGAACGCGAGGGGGAATCGGGGGAAGGGGAGAGGCGGGGAGCGGGAGCGAGGAAAACGAAAAAGGCGCGGGACCGTCGGATCTCAGTTGCTGCTGCTCTTGGTGTCGAGCTCGCTGACCTGCAGCGACAGATCGAACAGCTTGGACTTGCTGGCGTAGTAGCGGTCGAGGCGCCACTCCTTGAGGATGTCCATCGCCAGCTGGAAGCTCTTGTAGTCGAGGCTGTAGAGCGTGACGAGTTCGAAGCTGCGTTCGGATTCGAGGGCCAGCACGAGCTGGGCGAGGATCTTGGCCGATTCGTTGGCCGGGTCCGTTTCGATGAATCGGCGAGCGACCTTGATGGCATTCATGGGTGGAAAGTTTCTCGGTAAGGCAGGAGCCGAGAACTATAGCTAGCAGCCCCCAGGGCTTTTATGACAATTCTGTGACATTGCGGGGCATCGATTTGCAGTCCTGCAAGACCTCGCCAAGAGGGAAAACACCCGGATTTCGGGGCGTCGAGGCAGTTTTTCGCATGAAAAAGGCGCCCCGAAGGGCGCCTCGTGGCGGATGCCGATGGCGATCAGCGGATCGGCTGCGGTGCCGGGTAGGGCATCGGAGCGGCCGGATAGGCGGCCGGCGGCACCATCACGGGCTCGGGCGCGCGCATCACCGGCGCGGGCGGTGCCACCGGGTAGGGCGCGGGCGCAGGCATCACGACCGTGGTGACCGACTCGCGGATCACGCCGCCGCCCATCACGCTGCCGTCGACCGCGGCACGGGTGTTGCCCTCGCCACCGAGCACGCGGGCCTCGCAGTCGGCGCGATCTCCCGGCGGCTGCAGCGCGCAGCGTTGCAGCGCGTTGCGGCGGTAGTCGGGCGCGCTCGTGAGGCCGCCGCGCGCCGCTTCCTGGCGTGCCGCGCCGGCTTCGCGGATGCAGGCCGCGCGGTCCTGCTGGTTGTGGCCGCAGACGGCCAGCTCGCGTTCGTAGGTGGCGTCGCCACGGCGCGATTGCGCGCTGGCGGTGCCCGCGCTGGCCAGGGCGCCGAGCGCCACGAGGGCGGCGATGGCGCCGCGGGTGAAAAGAAGACGGTGGGTCATGGTGTGCTCCTCGAAATGAGCCGATGGAACGGGTGAAGGGTTCAGCGCGCCGGTGCCGGCTGCGCGGGCAGGGGCGTCACGGTCTCGCGGATCACGCCGCCGCCCATCACGCTGCCTTCGGTGGTGGTGCGGCCGGCGCCCGCGCTGCCGCGGATGCGCGCTTCGCAGTCGGCGCGATCGGCCACCGGCTGCTCGCGGCAGCGCGCGAGCGCGTTGGCGTCGTAGCCGCCGGGACTGGCGCTCGTCAGGCCGTTGCGGCCGGCCTCCTGCCGTGCCGCGCCGGCTTCGCGCAGGCAGGCCGCGCGGTCCTGCTGCACGCCGTCGCAGGTGGCGCGCTCCTTCTGCATGCGCGCGTCGGAACCGGGCGCCTGGGCATGGGCGCCGAGCGCGACCAGCCCGGCGGCGAGCGCGAGGATGCGAAGGGAGCGCAGCGGCCGCATCGGCCGGCGGGACGGGATCGTTCCCGCGTGAATCGTTGGGGTCATCGGGCCTCCTGGAAAGGACGCGACTTCCTCGAGAGCGAGGCAGTGCGCGACTGGAGGCCCAGTGTCCGGCCGCGCGGCGCGCGCGGCCTGTGGGACGGCACAGATTGCGGACCCGGCGGGACGCGCCCCCGCGTGTGGGACGAATCCCGCAGGCCGAGGGCTCAGCCCTCGGCGATGCGCTTCGCGAGGTGAGCGAGCGCTTCGTCGACCTGGTCGACCAGGATCAGCGAGAGGTCGCCGGGCTGCAGCCGGGCCAGCGCGGCGTCGATGGCGATGAATTCGCCGCGGATCTCGTCGATCTGGCGCGTGCGGGTCGCGCCCTGCAGGCCCTGGCGCAGCAGGCCCATCACCTCGCCGTCGGCGCGGCCGCGCTGGGCCGCATCCTGGTAGAGGATCACGTCGTCGAAGGCCTGGCCCAGGATCGCGGTCTGGTCGCGGATGTCGGAATCGCGCCGGTCGCCCGCGCCGCTGATGACCACCGAGCGCTTCTTCGCGGGCATGGTGTCCACGGCCGAGACCAGCGCGCGCATGGCGTCGGTGTTGTGGCCGTAGTCGGCGATCACGGTGGCGCCGCGGTAGTCCATCACGTTGAAGCGGCCGGGCACGCCGGCGGCGTCGTTGAGGAAGCTCGCGAGGCCGCTGCGGATGGTGTCCCAGTCCAGGCCCACGGCCCAGGCCGCGGCCACGGCGGCCATCACGTTGTCGACCTGGAAGCCGATGCTGCCGCCGCGCGTGATCGGCACGTCGCGCAGCGCGATGCGTTCGCGCCACGAGCCTTCGGCCGCCACCACCGTGTCCTGGTCGACGTAGACGGTGCGTTTGCCCTGCGCGCGGTGCGTGGCCATCACCGGATGCTGGCGGTCGGCCGCGAAGAAGATCACCTCGCCCGGGCAGTTGGTGGCCATCGCGGCGACGTTGGGGTCGGCCGCGTTGAGCACGGCGTAGCCGCCCGGCGCCACGTTGCGCACCACCACGCGCTTGAGCACCGCGAGGTCCTCGACGGTGGTGATGTAGTTCAGGCCCAGGTGGTCGCCGCTGCCGATGTTGGTGACCACGGCCACCGAGCAGCGGTCGAAGCCCAGGCCCTCGCGCAGCACGCCGCCGCGCGCGACCTCGAACACGGCCGCGTCCACGTCGGGATGCAGCAGCACGTTGCGCGCGCTCTTCGGGCCGCTGCAGTCGCCGCTGTCGGTCTGGCGGCCATCGACGTACACGCCGTCGGTGTTCGTCATGCCGGTGCGCAGGCCGCTGGAGGCGACGATGTGGTTGATCAGCCGCGTGGTGGTGGTCTTGCCGTTGGTGCCGGTGACCGCGATCACCGGGATGCGGCCGTCGTCGCCATGGGCGAACAGCGCATCGACCACCGCCTCGCCGACCGCGCGGCCGCGGCCGAACGAGGGCGAGATGTGCATGCGCAGGCCCGGTGCGGCATTGACCTCGACGATGCCGCCGTGCTGCTCTTCGAGCGGGCGCAGCACGCTCTCGCAGACCACGTCGACGCCGCAGATGTGCAGGCCGACCATCTGCGCCGCGTCGACCGCGCGCGCCGCCACCTCGGGGTGCACGGTGTCGGTCACGTCGGTGGCGGTGCCGCCGGTCGAGAGGTTGGCGTTGTTGCGCAGCACCACGCGCTGGCCCAGCGCGGGCACGCTCTCGGGCGTGAGGCCCTGCGCCTCGAGCCGGCCGACGGCGATGTCGTCGAGGCGGATCTTGGTCAGCGAGGTGGCATGGCCCTCGCCGCGGCGCGGATCGAGGTTGACCGTGTCGACCAGCTGGCGCACGGTGGCGCTGCCGTCGCCGATCACGTGCGGCGGATCACGGCGCGAGGCGGCCACCAGGCGGTCGCCCACCACCAGCAGGCGGAAGTCGAAGCCCGGCAGGAATTTCTCGACCATCACCTCGCCGTAGGCGTCGGCGGCCTTGTAGGCGGCGTCGAGCTGCTCGCGCGTCGTGATGTTGACGGTCACGCCCTTGCCCTGGTTGCCGTCCTGCGGCTTCACCACCACGGGCATGCCGATCTCCTGCGCGGCGGCCCAGGCGTCGTCCATGTCGGCCACCGGGCGGCCCAGCGGCACCGGCACGCCGGCGGCGTTGAGCAGCTGCTTGGTGAGCTCCTTGTCCTGCGCGATCGACTCGGCCACGCCACTGGTGCTGTCGACCTCGGCGGCCTGGATGCGGCGCTGCTTCGAGCCCCAGCCGAACTGCACCAGGCTGCCGGTGGTGAGGCGGCGGTAGGGGATGCCGCGCGCGACGGCGGCATCGACGATGGAGCCGGTGCTCGGGCCCAGGCGTTCCGATTCGTCGAGGTCGCGCAGCTCGGTGATGGCGGCGGTGGCATCGAAGGCGGTGCCGTTCTGCGCCGCGGCGATCAGCGCCTCGGCCAGCTCGAGCGCGCGGCGGCCCACGGCCTCCTCGGTGTATTGCACGACCACCTGGTAGACGCCTTCTTCCAGCGTGGGCGAGGTGTGGCCGAAGTTGACCGCGCAGCCGGCCTGGGCCTGCAGCGCCACGGCCGCGTTCTCCAGCACGTGGGCCAGCGCCAGCGGCTGGCCCAGCACCATCGGGTGCAGCTCGCCGATGGTCGGGAAGGCCGCGCGCAGGCGGTCCTCGAAGCCGGCCAGCCGGCCGATGGCGTTCTCGTCGCCTTCGCAGGCAACGACCGCCTCGATGGCGGTGTGGCGGCTCCAGAGGTTGGGGCCGCGAAGGGCGCGGGTGCGGGTGACTTTCATGGGGCGGCGCGGTTCTTCAGGGGGTATCGGCGGGTGCCCCCGCGCGGATGCGCGGAGGAACCGGGTGGATCAGGCGAGCTGGAGCTGGGGCGAGGGCTGGCTCTGCGAGAGCTGCAGCGAGGCCAGTGCCGCCTGCAGGTCGGCCTCGAAGGCCTCGATGCCCGCGCCGATGAGGTTGAGCGGAATGCCCAGCGCCCAGGCCGCGGCCACGGCGGCCAGCAGGCTCTCGAGGCTGACGCCGGCATGGGTGGCGCGCCACACGGTGAGGCGGCCCAGGCCCGGCAGGAAGGACTCGCTGGTGCCGTTGGCCAGCACCACGCGGTCCTGGCGGATCAGCACCGCCTTGCCGCCGGCGGCCTGGTGGGCCGTCAGCGACGCGGCCTGCGCGTCCACGCTGTAGAGGATCACGGCGCCGTCGCACAGCGGCGCCAGGCCGGCCACGCGTTCGTCGTCGGCATTGAGCACCGCGGTGCCCTCGGGCAGCACCACGTCGACCTGGGTGCGCAGCACCTTGACCATGTGGTCGCTCTCGCGGATGTCGAAGTCGCCCAGCTGCTCGAAGCCGCCGAGGTCGGTCACGATGCCGACCTCGCAGCGGTCGTAGGGCAGGCCGTCCTGCAGGATGGTGCGCGCGCCGTTCTCGATCACCACGGCCTGCACCTGGCGGTTCATCAGCAGGCGGTGGCCGGCTTCCCAGTTGGCGCTGTCGCGCGCGTCGACGCGGCGGCGCTCGAGGAACAGGCCGTCGCGGCAGGCCAGGCCGGTGTGGCGGCCGCCGAGGCCGACCAGCCAGGCCACCAGGCGGGCGATCACCGCGTTGTCGCGCGAACCGGCCACGCCCACCACGGGGATGCGGCCTTGCGAGTCGTCGGGGAACAGGTGGTCGCAGATCGCGCGGCCCACCGGGCGCGGCGAACCGACGGCCGGCTTCAGGTGCATCAGCAGGCCGGGGCCGGCGTTGACTTCGACGATGGCGCCGCCCTGCGGGCCGAGCGGCCTGGAGATGTCCTCGCACACCAGGTCGATGCCCGCGATGTCCAGGCCGACCACGCGCGCGGCCAGCTCGACCATGTGCGCGACCTCGGGATGGACGCTGTCGGTGCAGTCGATCGCGACGTTGCCGTTGCGCTGGATCAGCACGCGGCGGCCGGCTTCGGGCACCGATTCGGGCTCCAGGCCCTGGCGGCGCAGGTCCGACAGGATCGCGCCGTCGCGCGCGCCCAGGAAGGACAGCGGGAAGTCTTCCGTGTCGCCGCGGCGCGGGTCGCTGTTGATCTGCAGGTCGATGAGCTCGCTGCAGTTCGACTTGCCGTCGCCCGTGACCCAGACGGTCTCGCCGCGCGCGGCCGCCACCATGCGGCCGCCGACCACCAGCACGCGGTGCTCCTCGCCGCGGATGTAGCGCTCGACCAGCACTTCGCTGCCGTGGCGCTCGGCCACGGAGAAGGCGGCCTCGATGTCCTCGCGCTTGGTCAGGTCCAGGATCACGCCGCGGCCGTGGTTGCCGTCGGAGGGCTTGACCACCACCGGCACGCCCATGTCCTCGGCCACTTCCCAGGCCTCGGCCGGGCTGGCGACCGCCTGGCCGCCGGGCACCGGGATGCCGCAGCCCGCGAGCAGCGACTTGGTCAGCACCTTGTCGCTGGCGATCGATTCGCCGATGGCGCTGGTGTAGTCGGTCTCGGCGGTCCAGATGCGCTGCTGGTTGGCGCCGTAGCCCATCTGGACCAGGTTGCCGCTGTTCAGGCGCATGTAGGGGATGTCGCGGTCGATCGCGGCATTCACGATCGCCTCGGTGCTCGGGCCGAGGTAGCAGTCGTCGACCTTCGACTTGATCGCCTCGATCGCGGCCTGCACGTCGGCCGGGCCGATGGGGTCGTCGTTGATCGCGGCCATCATGATGCGGTGGCCCTCGGCCAGCGCCACCCGCGCCACCTGCTCGTCACGCGAGCGGAACACCATGCGGTAGGTGCCCGAGACCGAGGTCTCGCGGGTCTGGCCGAAACCGGTGGCCATGCCGGCCAGGTTCAAGAGCTCGATCACCACGTGCTCGAGCACGTGGCCCGACCAGGTGCCTTCGCGCAGCCGCTGGATGAAGCCGCCGCGCTCGCCGACGCCGCAGTGGTGCTCGATCAGCGCCGGCAGCAGGGTCGTCAGCCGGTCGCCGAAGCCTTCGATCTTGTTGGAGGGGAATTCCTCGAGCCGGCCGAGGTCCAGCCAGACTTCGAGCACCGGGCGGTAGGTCCAGATGCTCGGGCCGCGCAAATAGTTGATGCGCAGCAGGCGAATGTCGTCGAAACGGGTCATGCAAACGTTCGATGTGCTTTGGCCGAGCACCGCGGCGCCTTCAAGCGCGCCCATGGCGATCGGTCAGAATCGGCGCCCCGCGAAGGGCGTCATGGCGCGGTCCCAACGGGCCGCGACGGGCAAGAGTCAAAGAAACACAATGCAACATCACGATCCAGTCGGCACCCAGGAGGGCGAAAACGAAGCGGTTTCAGAGGCTCTGAAAAGCCGGCTCGCAGTCGCGGAAAACGTTCTGGCAACACTGTCGGTTGACCTCGATGAAGAACTTCGTTTCGGTTTTGGCCTGGTGGCGCTCACAGATCGCCGGCTGCTGGCGCTGGAGCCCGGCGGCAAAGGCGTGTGGCGTGAGTGGTCGCTCGCCGACCCGGCGCTCGAACTGCAGTTGAGCGACCAGTCCGGGGTCGGCCTGCTCGATCTCGTCGACGGGCGCGGGCGGCTGGTGCGCTGGCGCTACACCCTGGCCCAGCAGGTCGCCGCGCTGCGCCTGCTGCGGCTGTTCGGCCAGCGCGCCAACGCGGCGGGTGTCGCGCGCGCGACACCAGAGGCCGACGGCGACGAGGTCGACACCGAGCTCCAGACCCCGCCCTCGACCTGGGTGCTGCTGCGGCTGGGCCGCTTCGCCCGGCCCTACCGCAAGCAGCTGATCGCCGGCTTCTTCCTCACCGTGCTGTCCACGGCCGCCACCCTGGTGCCGCCCTACCTCACGATCCCGCTGATGGACGACATCCTGATCCCGTTCCAGAACGGGCAGAAGATCGATCCGATGCGCGTGGGCCTCTACCTGAGCGGGCTGCTCGGCGCGGCGCTGGTCGGCTGGGGCCTGGGCTGGGCGCGTACCTACCTGCTGGCGCTGGTGTCCGAGCGCATCGGCGCCGACCTGCGCACCACCACCTACGAGCACCTGCTCACGTTGCCGCTCGACTACTTCGGCGGCAAGCGCACCGGCGACCTGATGGCGCGCATCGGCTCCGAAACCGACCGCATCAACGTTTTCCTCTCGTTGCACGCGCTCGATTTCGCCAACGACGTGCTGATGATCGTCATGACGGCGGCGATCCTGATCTCGATCAATCCGCTGCTGGCCGTGGTCACGCTGGTGCCGCTGCCCTTCATCGCCTGGATGATCCACGTGGTGCGCGACCGGCTGCGCACCGGCTTCGAGAAGATCGACCGCGTCTGGTCCGAGGTCACCAACGTGCTGGCCGACACCATCCCCGGCATCCGCGTGGTCAAGGCCTTCGCGCAGGAGCGCCGCGAGGCCGAGCGCTTCCGCGCCGCCAATGCCTACAACCTGCAGGTCAACGACAAGCTCAACCGCACCTGGTCGGTGTTCACGCCCACGGTGTCGCTGCTGACCGAGATCGGCCTGCTGGTGGTCTGGGCCTTCGGCATCTGGCAGGTGGCGCGCGGCAGCATCACGGTGGGCGTGCTGACCGCCTTCATCGCCTACATCGGCCGCTTCTACACGCGCATGGACTCGATGAGCCGCATCGTCTCGGTGACGCAGAAGGCCGCGGCCGGCGCCAAGCGCATCTTCGACATCCTCGACCACGTGAGCAACGTGCCCGAACCCGCGAACCCGGTGAAGGTGGAGCGGGTGCAGGGCGCGATCGCGATGCGCGGGCTGGGCTTCCGCTACGGCTCGCGCGCCGTCATCCACGACCTCGACCTGCGCATCGAGCCCGGCGAGATGATCGGCCTGGTGGGCCACAGCGGCTCGGGCAAGAGCACGCTGGTCAACCTGATCTGCCGCTTCTACGACGCCACCGAGGGTGCGATCGAGGTCGACGGCACCGACATCCGCCGCTTCGCCGTGGCCGACTACCGGCGCCACGTCGGGCTGGTGCTGCAGGAGCCCTTCCTGTTCTTCGGCACCATCGCGCAGAACATCGCCTACGGCAAGCCCGACGCCACGCGCGAGGAGATCGTGGCCGCGGCGCGCGCCGCCCATGCGCACGACTTCATCCTGCGCCTGCCGCACGGCTACGACTCGCTGGTGGGCGAGCGCGGCCAGGGCCTGTCGGGCGGCGAGCGCCAGCGCATCAGCATCGCGCGCGCGCTCTTGATCGACCCGCGCATCCTGATCCTCGACGAGGCCACCTCGGCGGTCGACACCGAGACCGAGAAGGAGATCCAGAAGGCGCTCGACAACCTCGTGCAGGGCCGCACCACGATCGCGATCGCGCACCGGCTCTCGACCCTGCGCAAGGCCGACCGCCTGGTGGTGATGGACCGCGGCGAGATCGTCGAGGTCGGCCCGCACGACGCACTCATGGCGAAGCAGGGCGCCTACTGGCGTCTCTACCAGGCGCAGCTGCGTCAGGGCGACGACGACGCCAGCGAAGGCGCGGCCAACGAGCGCGTGGGCGCGCAGGGCATCCCGGTGAGCCATGCGGCGCATCCGGCGGGAGAGGCATGATGGAAACGACGACGATCACCCCGCCCGACTTCGGGCTCGAGCGCGATGCCTTCGGCCGGCTGGTGCTGACCGATGCGCAGGGCCAGCGGCACGTGGGCATTTCCGCGGTGCGGGCCTTTCCGCTCAGCGCGCCGGGCGAGGGCATCTCGCTGGTCGGCGGCGAGGGCCGCGAACTGGTGTGGATCGACCGCGTCGATCAGCTGCCGTCCGCGGCGCGCGCGCTGCTCGAGGAAGAACTCGCGGTGCGCGACTTCGCGCCCACGCTGCTCAAGCTGCACGCCGTGTCGAGCTTCGGCGTGCCCAGCACCTGGACCGTGAGCACCGACCGCGGCGACACCCGCTTCGTGCTCAAGGCCGAGGAGGACATCCGCCGGCTCGAGCATGGCGCGCTGCTGATCGCGAGCGCGCATGGGGTGCAGTTCCGCATTGCCGACGTGAAGGCGCTCGACCGGGGGTCTAGAAAGTTGCTGGAGCGCTTTCTCTGAATTCGGGAACCGGACGCAGAGGACGCGAAGGTTTCGCGAAGGACGCGAAAGAACAGCCTTGAAGGTGTGGGTCGCGCTCGTGCGCAAGCACTGCCCCGTAGCGAGACCGAAAGTGCCGCAGCGTTAGCCCAGCAGCAGCCCACTTCATTGGGTATTCCTTTCGCGTCCTTCGCGAAACCTTCGCGTCCTCTGCGTCCGGCTGCCCGATCCCGCTTTCCAGCCGACCCTTCAGTCCAGCAAATCCGAATAGTCGCCGCGCTCGTAGGCCTCGACCGCCTGCCAGGGCAGTGTCTTCGGCGCCGCGATCGGCATGGCGGTCATCGTGTTGAGCGAGGTGCCGTGCGCGTTGCGCTGCTCGATCCTGCGCGCATAGCGGCCGGCCACGTCCCAGTCGATGCGCACCGTGCTCTCGCCCTGCTGCTGCTCGTAGCGCTGCACGCCCGGGCCCGCGGCGCCCAGGGACTTCATGCGCGGCAGCACCGCCGGGTCGACCAGCCAGTAGGCAGGCGCCCACGAGCCGCCGTAGCCGACGTTGCCGTAGTTGGCCGCGTCGACCTCGATCAGCTTGCGCTGCGCGCGCAGCACCATGCCGACCTCCACCTTGCCGCTGGCATCGCGGCGCAGCCACAGCGGCGCGGCCGTGTTGTCGGCATGCGCATGGCCGATGTGCACCTTGGCGTCGCGGGCCTCGTGCTCGTGGTCGGCGCGCAGCGCGGCCGGCAGCTCGCGTTCGATCCACACCGTGCCGGCGCGGCGGAACATGCGGTCGGCGTAGCGGCTCTCGCGCTGCACGCCGTCCTTGCCGATCGACAGCACGTGGTGCTGGATGCGCAGGTTCTGGTCGGGTGCCTGGGCGTCGCCCGCGGCACCCGCCGCCAGCGGGACGGCCGCGAGGACCGTTGCAGCCAGCAACGCCTGGAGCTTCGCGGCCACCGTCACAGGCCCGCCGCCTGCCGGACCTTGTCGAACACCTTGATGTTCTCGAGGGTGCCCTTGAAGATCTTCGAGCCCGCGCCGCCGGCGAACAGCATCACGTCGCCGCCGCCATGGGTTTCGGAGCCGGGCGCGCCGAGGTTGATGCCGACCTCCTGCAGGAAGTTGTCGTCCTCGGTGTTCATCGCGCTCTGGTCGTCGCGGTTCGGCGCGCGGGCCGGCGCGATCCACGGCTTGTTGCCGTCTTCCGGGTTGACCTGGCTGCCCGCGCTCGCGTTGGGCCGGCCGCCGTTGCCGAACACCAGCGTGGTGTAGGGCTTGCCGTCGGCGGCCTTCGAGGGCTTGCCGTCGGCGTAGCCGTTGACCTTGCCGAGGATCGGGTTGCCGATCTTCGGATAGCCGTTGAAGGCGATCGCGTGGTCGTGGTCGGCCGTGACCACCACCAGCGTGTTCTTCAGGCCCGGGTCCTTCCTGTTCATGTAGTCGAGCGCGGTCTGGATCGCGGCGTCGAAGGCCAGCGTGTCTTCCAGCGCGCGCTTGGCGTTGGTGCCGTGCAGCGCATGGTCGATGCGCCCGCCCTCCACCATCAGGAAGAAGCCCTTGTCGTTGCGGCTGAGCACGCCCAGCGCCTTCTCGGTCATCTCCGACAGGCTCGGCTGGTCGAGGTTCTGCTTCACGCGGTCGAGCTCGTAGGCCATCTCGCTCTGCGAGAACAGACCCAGCAGCTTGCCGGTGGCGGCGGTGTCGACGGCGCGCAGCTTGGTGCCCGTGTCGACATAGGCGTAGCCCTTGGCCTGCATCGCGGCCACCAGGTCCACGTTGTCGGTGCGCTTGCTGCTCGGGTTGAGCGACTTCGGCAGGTAGTTGCGCTGGCCGCCGCCCATCAGCACGTCGATGCCGTCGAGCAGCTTGGGGTTGTAGTTCGCATGGCCCGGCGTGCTCTGCTCGGCGATGGTGTTGTAGCCGTTGCGGTTGCAGATGTGGGCGTAGGTGGTGGCCGGCGTGGCGTGGCCCACGCGCGTGGTCGACACCGCGCCCACCGCGCGGCCCTTGGCCTTGGCGAGCTCGAGCAGCGTGTCCACCGCCTTGCCGTTGGTCGGCGGGCAGGTGGTGTTCTCGCCGTTGATGTACTGGGTGCCCGTGCCGTCGACGGCGGTGGTGTCGCTCGACATCGAGATCACCTCGTTGCGCATCTTCACGCCGGTCATGTAGGCGGCCATCGAGGGCGCGCTGTCGGTGGTCTGGCCGTCGAGCGAGAAGGTCTTCACGCGCGCCGCGAAGGGCAGCGACTGCATGACGAGGTGGGCGCGTTCCGGGCTCGCGAGCGAGCCGGGCCTGGCCGCGAGCTGCTTCTCGCCCTTGTAGATGCGCGCGGCCGTCACGGTGACCGGGCCCATGCCGTCGCCCAGGAAGAAGATGACGTTCCTGGCTTCGCCGGCGGCGTGCGCGCTGCCGGCCAGGGTGCCGGCGGCGGCGCACAGGATCGCGGCGGCCAGGCGGGTGTTGCGGGTGATGCGGTTCATGGTCGTGCTCATGGTGATGGGGTCGGTGGCTGCGGTGCGTGCCTCAGAGGCCGACCGCCTTCCGGATCAGGCCGAACACGTCCGTGTTGGTGATCACGCCGGAGAAGTTCTCCGCGCCCAGGCCCTGCGCGCCGAGGAACACGTCGGCGCCGCCATGCGTCTCGGAGTCGCTGGCCGCGTCCATCGGCACCACGGCTTCCTGCCTGTAGTCCTTGCCTTCGAGCTCGGCGTCGCCGATCGGGCCGCGCGAGGACAGGCGGCGCGGGCCGTTGCCGAAACCGATGATGGTGTACGGGTTGCCGTCCACGTCCTTGCTGGTCTTGCTGGTGTCGACGTAGTCCTTCACCAGGCCGAGCACGCCCGGCTTGCCGGCCTCGGTCTTGCCGGTGCGCGCGGCATAGCCGTTGAGCTGCAGCGTGTGGTCGTGGTCGGCCGTGACCACCACCAGCGTGTTCTTCAGGCCCGGGTCGATGGCCTTCATCTTGTCGAGCGCGAGCTTGATGGCGTCGTCGAAGGCGCCCGTGTCCTGCAGCGCGCGGCGCGCGTTGGTGGCGTGCAGCGCATGGTCGATGCGACCGCCTTCCACCATCAGGAAGAAGCCCTTCCTGCGCGCGGCCAGCGCGTCGATGGCCTTGCCGGTCATCTCGGCCAGGCTCGGTTCCTTGCCGGCGTCGCGGTCCAGGTCGTAGGCCATGTGGCTCTTGGTGAACAGGCCGGCGATCTTGGTCGTGCCGTCGGCCGGCAGCTTGTCGAACTCGGCCTTGCTGGCGGCGAAGCCGTACTTCGCGCTCTTCAGTTCGGCGATCAGGTTGCGCTTGTCGTTGCGCTTGCCGCCGTCTTCCTTGGGCGTGAAGTAGTCGGTGCCGCCGCCGAAGACGACGTCGACGCCGTCGCCCAGCCTGGTGTTGTAGCCGGCGCCGCCGGGCACCAGCGCGGCGGCGATGGTGTTCTCGGCGTCGCGGTGGCACACGTGCGCGTAGGTGGCCGCGGGCGTGGCGTGCGTGATGCGCGTGGTGGTCACCACGCCGGTCGCGTAGCCACGGGCCTTGCTCTGCTCGAGCAACGTTTCCACCGCGCGGCCGTTGCTCGGGGGGCAGGTGCTGTCGAAGCTGGCGTGGTAGGCCTTGCCCGCGGCATCGGTGGCCTGGGTGTCGGGGCTCATCGAGATGACTTCGTTGTTCATCTTCACGCCGGTCATGTAGGCCGACATCGAGGGCGCGCTGTCGGTCACCTGGGCGTCGTTCGAATAGGTGTGGACGAAGGCCGTCTCGGGCAGCGTGTCGATCGTGAGGTCGCCGTCCTCGCCGACCTTGTAGATGCGCGCGGCGGTCAGCGTGGTGATGCCCATGCCGTCGCCGAGGAAGAACAAGATGTTCTTCGGCGCTTCCGCCGCCGGCGGGTTGGTGGGTGGAATCAGCGGCAGCAGGCCGCCGTGGCTGTCGCTGCCGCCGCAGGCGGACAGCAGCAGTGAAACGCCCAGCAGCGCCGGGGCAATGAAGTGTCGGGTCATGCGACTCCCTTGGTGGTTATCCGTTCGGCGCGCCTCCTGCGCGCCGTTTCTGGAGAAGCAATCTAGGGAGGCCGCATGACTCTCGCGTGACGCGATGCACGCGGGCATGAAAAGTTCGACGCGCCGTTAAAAAAAGCGCGCCATGCCCGGCCGGCGCGATTTCAGCGGGACGCCGCCCAGCGCAGCGCCGCCCCGCCCGCCGTTGCCGCCACGCCGCTCGCGAAGGTGCCCCAGGCCATGTCGAGCAGCGACAGGCCCAGCGGCCAGCCCTTCATGATCGAGAGGTTGGTGAGGTCGTAGGTCGCGTAGGCGAACAGGCCGAGCAGGGCGCCCAGCAGCGCGGTGCGCGCGAGGCTCACGGCCTCGGCGCCGGGCAGCACCGCGAAGAACACCAGCCCCACCGGGTACAGCAGGTAGAACAGTGCCGCGAAGCCCAGCCTGGGCTCGGAGGCCATCAGGTGGCCCAGCCCCTGCTGGTAGAGGTTCTTGGCGATCACGCCGAGCCAGAGCGAATCGATCAGCGCCATCACCAGGAAGGTGGCGGCCCAGGCGGCGAGGTGTTTGGTGGTCATGGCGGCGGTGCGGATGGGTGGGGTGTCGCGGCCATCGTAGCGAGGCCCGGGGGCCGCGGGTAGCGCCCGCGGCGCGGGCTGCGAAAATCGCGCGTTCGGACTACAGCTCCGTCGTTCCCGCGCACCGATGCGCCTTGCCATTCATTCCTCGAGCCCATCATGCCCCTGCACACCACCGCCCTCGTCCTGTTCTCCGGCGGGCAGGACTCCACCACCTGCCTGGCCGATGCCCTCTCGAAGTACCAGCGCGTCGAGACCCTGGGCTTCGACTACGGCCAGCGCCACCGCGTCGAGCTCGACGTGCGCGCCGGCATCCTCGCCTCGCTGCGCGAGCGTTTTCCCGACTGGGCGCCGCGTCTGGGCCAGGACCACGTGCTCACGCTGGCGGCGCTGGCGCAGCTCGGCGGCTCCTCGCTGACCGAGGAGGTCGCGTTCGAGATGCAGGCCGACGGCCTGCCCAACACCTTCGTGCCGGGACGCAACCTGCTGTTCCTCACGCTGGCCGGCGCGCTGGCCTACCGGCGCGGGCTGCAGGTGATCGTCACCGGCGTCTGCGAGACCGACTTCTCGGGCTACCCCGACTGCCGCGACGACACCATGAAGGCGATGCAGCTCGCGCTGTCGCTAGGGCTGGAGCGCCGGCTGGTGATCGACACGCCGCTGATGTGGATCGACAAGGCCGAGACCTGGCAGCTCGCGCACCGCCTCGGCGGCCAGCCGCTGGTCGACCTGATCGTGGAGGAGACCCACACCTGCTACCTGGGCGACCGCACGCACCGGCAGGCCTGGGGCTATGGGTGCGGCGAGTGTCCGGCTTGCGAGCTGCGCGCCAAGGGCTGGGATCGCTACGTGGCCGCCGCCGGAGCCGCCGAGGCTTCGAGCCGGTAGCGCGCGCCGCCGGCCGCGCCGTCGGCCTGCGGCACCAGCGTCCAGCGCTGGCCGTGGAACTCGCCCACCGCCGCGCGGTGCGCGATCGACACCATCGAACCGCCCGCTGCCTGCACCATCGCGCCCAGCCGCCGGTAGAGCGTGCTCTCGGCCTGGGCATCGAGCGCGCTCGTGATCTCGTCGGCGAACAGCCAGGCCGGCTTGCGCAGCAGCACGCGCGCGATCGCCAGGCGCTGCTGCTCGCCGCCCGAGAGCTTCTGGCTCCAGGCATCGCTGTCGTCGAGCCGGCCGGCAAGGTCGGGCAGCAGGGCGTCGTTCAGGGCCTGGCGCAGCTGGTCGTCGCTGAAGTCGGTGGCGGGGTTGGGGTAGGTCAGCGCATCGCGCAGCTTGCCGTCGGGCACGTAGGGGCGCTGCGGCATGAAGGCGACGTTGTCGGGCACCTGCAGGCGCCCCTTCGAGAATGGCCAGATGCCCGCGAAGGTGCGGAACAGCGTCGACTTGCCGCTGCCCGAGGGGCCTTGCAGCAGCACGCTCTCGCCGGACTTCACGGCCAGCGCGGCGCCGGCGAGCAGCGGTGTGCCGTCGGGCAGCGAGACCGCGAGATCGTCGGTGCGCAGCTCGGCGTTCTGCTCGCGCTGCAGCGGCATGGACTGGGCCGCGTGGGCGCGCATGGCGTCGTCGAAGCTGGTCAGGCGGTCGGTGGTCGCGCGCCAGATCGCCACGCGGTCGTAGTTGTCGACGAACCAGCTCAGCGAGCCCTGCACCTTGTCGAAGGCCGAGCCGATCTGCATCAGCTGCCCCAGCTGGATGGCGCCGCCGAAGAAGCGCGGGCCGGCGACCAGGAACGGGAAGATCACCGCGGCCTGGCCGAAGAACGAGGTGAAGGTGACCAGGTTCTTCTGCTGCTTGATGAGCAGCAGGTAGTTGCGCAGGACGCTGCCGAAGCGCAGGTCGAGCTGGGCGTGCTCCACCTTCTCGCCCTTGTCGAGCGCGATGGCCTCGCTGTACTCGCGCACCCGCACCAGGTGATGGCGGAAGTCGGCCTCGAAGCGCTGCTGGCGGAAGTTGATGCCGATCAGCGGCCGGCCGACGAAGTGGGTGATGGCCGTGCCGACCACGCAATAGACGACGGCCAGCCAGACCATGGCGCCCGCGATCTGGTAGGTGCTGCCGCCCAGCGAGAAGGAGAAGTTGCCCGACAGGCCCCAGAGGATGCCGACGAAGCTCACCAGCGTGACCACGGCATTCAGCAGGCCCATCGACAGCGTCATCGTGTAGTCGGTGAACAGCTGCATGTCCTCCTGGATCCGCTGGTCGGGGTTGTCGGGCGCATGGCTGTTCTGGTTCGCGTAGCGCGCGAGCTCGAGGTGATAGAAGGTGCGGTCGGACATCCAGCGCGACAGGTAGTCGCGTGTCATCCAGGTGCGCCAGCGCAGCTGCAGCAGCTGCGTCACGTAGAACTTGAGCACCTGCACCGCGATGTTGAAGAAGGCGATCCAGCCGAAGACCCGGACCTCGCGCCAGAAGCTCACGGCGTCCTTGTTCTGCAGCGCGTCGTAGAAGCGGCCATACCACTGGTTGCCCAGCACGGCCACGTACACATAGAACAGGTTCAGTGCGACGATGCCCAGCAGCATGAGCCGCGCCCGCCATTTCTCCTCGGATCGGAAGTAGGGCGCCGCGAGCGCGAAGACGCGCCGCAGCACCTGCAGGAAGCTGCGGGCGCGTTCGTTGACGGTGGGAGACATGCTGGCTTTCCTCGCTGGCGCAGGCGCGCCGGTCATCGTGAGGAGACCATAGTAGACAAATGTTTCTTAAACCGGGCTGAAACATGCCGGCACGGCATGCGACCGGCCCGCGCTGCCCTCACCAGGTGTTCAGCATCACGCGCGCCGCGGTCGCCAGGAAATGCGAGAGCGGCGGCGTCTTCAGGCCTTCGACCTTCGCCTCCTCGTCCCACAGTCGCAGCCGGATCGCATCGCCCGACCACGGATGGTCGGCGAAGCGCCGCGCGGCCGCGTCGTTCATCGGCCCGCCCTGCAGTTGCAGGCTGCGCACCGAATCGGGCGAGAGCCGCGCGAAGTAGTCGGGCCGGGTCGCGCAGAGGTAGCGCTTGGCATCCACGTGCAGCCGGATCGGTTCGCGCACCTCGAGCCCGAAGGCGCCGCGCAGCAGCGGCAGCGCGATGTACTGGTGGCGGTCGTCGATGCCGAGCTCGGTCGGCGAGCGCTCGAGCGTCTGGTGCTCGGTGATCAGCATGTGGCCCAGGTCGTGCAGCAGCGCGGCCGTGACCAGCGCATCGCCGGCCTCGGCCTGCTCGGCCAGCCAGGCGCATTGCAGCGCGTGCTCGGCCTGCGACACGGGCTCGCCCGCATAGGCCACGCCGCCGCGTTCGGCAAAAAGGCGGGCGATCTCGGCGAGGTCGAGTGTCATTGTTCTGAAACGAAGCGCGGGCGACAGCACACCGAAGTTCGCGGATCTCGATGACAAGGCCGTGACCGCTGGCGCGGGCCGCGTCGAAAAGAGGGTCTTGGCGGGCCCTGGCGCATGCGTTTGACAAATCCCTGTCACACGCCGCTGCCAGCATCGCCGCGTCCACGGCAGGCCTGCGCCACCGTGTTGCGTTTTCGTTTTTCTTTCGCTTTCCGCTTCATTTCTTTCCCGAGGGATCTCACCATGCTGCGTCGTTGTCTTCGCTGGGCCGCCGTGCCCGCCCTGCTTTCGCTGGCCTTCGCCGCCACCGCCCAGGGCCGCACCGAGCTGCTGGTCTATACCGCGCTCGAGGCCGATCAGGTGCAGGCCTACAAGGCCGCGTTCGAGAAGGAGAACCCGACCATCGAGCTGAAGTTCGTGCGCGACTCCACCGGCATCGTCACCGCCAAGCTGCTGGCCGAGAAGGCCAACCCGCAGGCCGACGTGGTGTGGGGCCTGGCCGCCACCTCGCTGATGCTGCTCGACAAGGAAGGCATGCTGCAGCCCTACGCCCCCAAGGGGCTCGACGCGGTGAAGCCCACCATGCGCGATCCGGCCAACCCGCCCAAGTGGGTGGGCATGGACGTGTGGTCCTCGGCCATCTGCTTCAACACCGCCGAAGCGACCAAGAAGAACCTGCCCAAGCCCACGAGCTGGGCCGACCTCACGAACCCGGTCTACAAGGGCCAGATCACGATGCCGAACCCGGCCGCCTCGGGCACCGGCTACCTGATGGTCTCGGGCTGGATCCAGATGATGGGCGAGGACAAGGCCTGGAAGTACATGGACGCGCTGCACCAGAACATCGGCATCTACAGCCAGTCGGGCAGCAAGCCCTGCCGCCAGGCCGGCGCCGGCGAGTTCGCGCTCGGCATGTCCTTCGAATACCGCGCCAACAAGACCAAGCGCGACGGCGCGCCGATCGACATCGTGCTGCCCAAGGAAGGCCTGGGCTGGGACATGGAAGCCACCGGCATCATCAAGACCAGCAAGAAGCAGGAAGCCGCCAAGGCGCTGGCCGACTGGGCCGTGACGAAGCAGGCCAACGAGCTCTACGCGAAGAACTTCGCGGTGCTCGCGCTGCCGGGCATCCAGGAGAAGCTGGAATTCGTGCCGGGCGACGTGGAGAAGCTGCTGGCCAAGAACGACTTCACCTGGGCCGCCGCGAACCGCGACCGCATCCTGGCCGAGTGGTCGAAGCGCTACGAATCGAAGTCGGAAAAGAAGCCGATGTGATCTGAATACGGGCAGCCGGACGCAGAGGACGCGAAGGTTTCGCGAAGGACGCAAAAGATGCAGCAGAAATCCTTTCATGGATTCCTTTCGCGCTCTTTGCGAAATCTTCGCGCCCTTCGCGTACGGAAGTCCGATCCCGTATTTGCCTCAGCTTGACCATTGACATGACCAGCTTCCTGTCCCTGCGCGGTATCGAAAAATCCTTCGGTGCCACCCGCGTGCTCGACGGCATCGACCTCGACATCGAACCCGGCGAGTTCGTCTGCCTGCTCGGCCCCTCGGGCTGCGGCAAGACGACCTTGCTGCGCATCGTCTGCGGCATCGAGCGCGCGGACCGCGGGCAGATCCTGCTCGGCGGCCAGGACATCGCGGGCCTGCCGCCGGCGGCGCGTGGCTTCGGGGTGGTGTTCCAGTCGTATGCGCTGTTCCCCAACCTGACGGCGGCGCAGAACATCGCCTATGGCCTGCATCCCACGGGCGCGCTGGCGCGCGAAATGGCCAAGCGTTCGCGCGAGATGCTCGACCTGGTGGGCCTGGCGGCGCATGCCGACAAGTACCCGGTACAACTCTCGGGCGGCCAGCAGCAGCGCGTAGCGCTGGCGCGTGCGCTCGCGCCCAATCCGCGCCTGCTGCTGCTCGACGAGCCGCTGTCCGCGCTCGACGCGCAGGTGCGAGCGAGCCTGCGCACCGAGATCCGCGCGCTGCAGAAGCGCCTGGGCATCGTCACCATCATGGTCACGCACGACCAGGAAGAGGCACTCTCGATGGCCGACCGTGTGGTGCTGATGCACGACGGGCGCATCGAGCAGGCCGGCACCCCCGACGAGCTCTACCGCCAGCCGCGCACGCGTTTCGTCGCGGGCTTCGTCGGCCGCATGAACATGCTGCCGGCCACGGTGCTGGCCGATGGCAAGGTGCGCGTGCGCGATGCCGAGCTGTTCTGCGCCCCCGGCAACCTCAGCGTGGGTTCGCAGGCCACCGTGGGCATCCGTCCCGAGCATGTGGTGGTGAAGCGCTTCGGTGCCGAACTCGGCGCCAACAGCTTCGCGGCACGCCTGCTCGACACCGAGTTCTTCGGCAACCGCACCGCCGCGCGCCTGGCCTGCGAGCCGCTGGGCATCGAGATCGAGGCCGAGCTGCCGGCCGATGCGCAAGGCAATGGCGGCGAGCCGCTGGTGCCGAGCAGCATGGTGCATATCCAGTTGCCTTTGCATGCGCTGTCGGTGCTGGCGCATTGAATGACGTGTTGTCTTGCGATGCAAGGTTCGGGGCGGACTCACGCCGACGGGGTACTCCCCTCCGCGAATGTCCCCCGGCCTTCGGCCTCCTCCTTGATTTCGCTGCGGGGAGTACCCCATCGACGTGAGTCTGGAGCAGGTCGGTTGAACCGGCTGGCACCACTGCTGCGCCTCCGTGCACAGGGCAGTGGGTGCTTCCCGCAGCGAAATAAAGGAGGAGCCGAAGGCGGGGGACATTCGCGGAGGGAAGTACCCGCTGTCCTGTGCACGCGCCCCGGACAAAAAAAATGAGCAGCACCCCAGACGTCATCGCTACACCCATGGCGCCGATACGCGCCAACGCCGTAGACCGCGAACGCTGGCTCACCGGCGCCGCTGTACTGCTCGTCGTCGCATTGCTGCTGGTCATCGTCGCACTGCCCGTAGGCGCACTCGTCGGCCAGAGCTTCTTCGACCGCGAAGGCGCCTTCGTGGGCCTCGCCAACTTCGCGCGCTACCTCGACAACCCCGCCCTGGTCCAGTCCGCCTTCAACAGCCTCTGGCTGGCCGCGATCAGCGCCGTCATCTGCACCGCCATCGCCTACGTCTACGCGTATGGCCTCACGCTCTCGTGCATGCCGGCCAAGGGCGTGCTGCGCGCCGTCGCGCTGATACCGCTGCTCGCGCCCTCGCTGCTGCCCGCCATCAGCCTGGTCTACCTGTTCGGCAACCAGGGCCTCTTCAAGGGCCTGCTCGGTGGCGCGTCCATCTATGGCCCGCTGGGCATCGTGCTGGGCTCGGTGTTCTGGACCCTGCCGCATGCGCTCCTGATCCTCACCACCGCGATGGCGACCTCCGACGGCCGCCTCTACGAGGCCGCGCAGACCCTCGGTGCTTCGCGCTGGCGCATGTTCCGCACCGTCACCCTGCCGTCCACGCGCTACGGGCTGATCGTGGCCGCGATGGTGGTGTTCGTGCTGGTGATCACCGACTTCGGCGTGCCCAAGGTGGTGGGCGGCCAGACCGGCGTGCTCGCGACCGACATCTACAAGCAGGTGGTCGGGCAGCAGAACTTCCAGATGGGCGCGGTGGTGGGCTTCGTGCTGCTGATCCCGGCCGTGCTGTCCTTCCTGGTCGAGCGCCACGTGCGTCGCAAGCAGGCGGCCGCGCTGTCGGCGCGCGCCACGCCCTACCAGCCCGAGCCGGTACGCACGCGCGACCGCGCGCTGCTGGTGTTCTGCGCGCTCACGGCCTGCGCCATCCTCGTGATGATCGGCATGGCCGTGTTCGCCTCGCTCGCCACCTATTGGCCCTACCAGCTCGCGCCCTCGCTGAAGAACTACGACTTCAGCAACATGGACGGCGGCGGCTGGGGCAGCTACTTCAACTCGCTGCGGCTCGCGGTCTGCGCCGCCGTGGCGGGCGCGCTCCTCACCTTCGTCTCGGCCTACCTGGTCGAGAAGCCGCGCCACTTCGGCCTGCTGCGCGAACTGCTGAACCTGCTGGCCAACCTGCCGCTCGCGGTGCCGGGCCTGGTGCTCGGCGTGGGCTACATCTTCTTCTTCATCTCGCCCTCGAACCCGCTGCGCGCCATCTACGGCAGCATGACCATCCTCGTGGTCTGCACCGTGGCCCACTTCTTCTCGGTCGCGCACCTCACCTCGCTGACCGCGCTGCGCCAGCTCGACCGCGAGTACGAGCTGGTCTCCGAATCGATGGGCATCCCGTTCTGGCGCACCCTGTGGCGGGTGCACCTGCCGGTCGCGCTGCCCACGGTGCTCAACGTCGGCGGCTACTTCTTCGTCAACGCGATGACCACCGTGTCGGCCGTCGTGTTCCTCTATTCGCCGCAGACCACGCTGGCCGCCATCGCCGTGCTCAACATGGACGATGCCGGCGACGTGGCACCCGCCGCGGCCATGGCCTCGCTGATCATGCTCACGGCCGCCGCCGGTCGCGGCCTGTTCGCGCTGGCCGGCCGCTGGGCGCTCGTGCGCACCCAAGCCTGGAGACACCGTTGACCGCCGCTCCCAACTCCTCCTCCTTCGACGTCATCGTCGTCGGCGCCGGCATCGTCGGCCTCGCGCATGCCTACACCGCCGCCAGGCGCGGCCTGCGGGTCTGCGTGGTCGAGCGAGACGCCGCCTGCATCGGCGCCTCGATCCGCAACTTCGGCTTCATCACCGTGACCGGCCAGGCGCCGGGCGACAGCTGGCGCCGCGCCATGCATTCGCGCGACGTGTGGCAGGAGATCGCGCCGCAGGCCGACATCGACATCGTGCACCGCCACCTGTGGCTCGCGGCCTACCGGCCCGAGGCGCATGCGGTGCTCGAGGCCTTCATGCGCACGCCCATGGGCGAGGCCTGCCAACTCATCGATGCCGCCGAGGCCCAGGCCAAGGCGCCCGCGCTGCACCTGGCCGAGGCGCGCTCGGTGCTGTTCAGCCCGCACGAGCTGCGCGTGGAATCGCGCACCGCGATCGCCCGGCTCGCCACCTGGCTGGCGCGCGCGCACGGCGTGAGCTTCCGCTTCGGCGAGGCGGTGCTCGAGGTGCAGACGCCGCGCGTGCGCACCTCGCGCGGCGAGCTGCATGCCGAGCGCGTGGTGGTCTGCACCAACAGCGAACTGCACGGCCTGTTCGCCGATCGCATCGCGGCCCACGACCTCACGCTGTGCCGGCTGCAGATGCTGCGCGTGCAGCCCGAGGCCGGCTTCCGGCTGCCGGGCGCGGTGATGATGGACCTGAGCCTGGTGCGCTACGAGGGCTACAGCACGCTGCCCGAGGCCGCCGCGCTGCGCGAGCGCCTGCAGCAGGAGGAGGCGGCTTCGCTCGCGCACGGTATCCACCTGATCGTGGTGCAGAGCGCCGACGGCTCGCTGGTGGTCGGCGATTCGCACCACTACGCCGCCGCGCCCGAGCCTTTCGCGCTGGAGGAGGTCGACCGCCTGATCCTGCGCCACCTGCGCAGCACGCTCGACCTCGAGAGCGCGCAGATCGTCGAGCGCTGGAACGGCGTCTATCCCTCCTCGAAGACCACGCCCTGCGTGATCGACGCGCCCGACGACGCGACCCGCGTGGTGCTGGTCACCAGCGGCACCGGCGCCAGCACCGGCTTCGGCATCGCGCACGACGTGTTCGCCGGCTGGTGATCCCTTTTCATTCACGCGAGTTCTTCTTCATGTCCGCCACGCATTCCTCCAGGCTCCAGGCCGTCGTCTTCGACTGGGCCGGCACCATCCTCGACTTCGGCTCGTGCGCGCCCATGGGCGCCTTCGTGAAGCTGTTCGAGCAGTTCGGCATCGAGATCACCATCGCCGAGGCGCGCGGCCCGATGGGCATGGCCAAGTGGGACCACATCAAGGCGCTGGGCTCGCAGCCGCGCATCGCCGCGCAGTGGGAGACGAAGCACGGCCATGCCTTCAACGATGCCGATGTCGACCGGCTCTACGAGGTGTTCACGCCGATGAATGCCGCCAGCGCGCGCGACCATGCCGACTTCATTCCGGGCGCGCTCGACGCCGTGGCCGCCGCGCGTGCGCGCGGCATGAAGATCGGTTCGACCACCGGCTACAACCGCCCGATCATGGAGGTGGTCGCGGCCATCGCCGCGCAGGGCGGCTATGTGCCCGACAACCTCGTGTGCGCGGGCGACCTCGCGGCCGGCCGGCCTTCGCCGCTGATGATGTACCGCTGCTTCGCCGACCTCGGCGTGTGGCCGGCCCACGCCGTGGTGAAGGTCGACGACACCGGCGTGGGCCTCGAGGAAGGCCTGAACGCGGGCACCTGGGCCGTGGGCCTCGCGGTCAGCGGCAACGTGATGGGGCTGACCCTGGCCGAATGGCAGGCGCTCGGCGCCGACGAGCAGCAGGCACGCCGCGAGCAGGCCACCGAGCAGCTGAAGGCGGCCGGTGCCCACTACGTGATCGACAGCGTGGCCGAGCTCATGCCGGTGCTCGACGACATCGAGCGCCGCCTCGCGGCCGGCGAGCGGCCCGGGCGCTGAGTTCCGTTTTCACGGCGGCGCGATCGGGCCCGCGTCCGACTTGACCGCCCATCGGGCGGGCCTAGCATGCCCGCCATGCGACACCTCTTCCTCGCACTCTGCTGCTGCCTCGGCCTGATGGCCGCCGGTTGCGACGACAAGCCCAGGCCGGGCGGTCCGATGCCCAAGGCCTCGGCCGCGCAGCCTCTGGTCGCGCCGTCGGTGGGCTGACGAGCCCCCGGGCATTGCCGCGCCGTCGGCGCGCGGTGCGTTCGTGCGCCATCGCGGCTTGCCTTGTATGCTCGACCTCGCCGTCGCCCTGACGGACGCATGCAGGACAAGAAAGAGAACGATGACGGAGACGCTCGCCGCACGCCACCCCTCCCACCAGCCCGATTCGCGCTACGCCATGGTGCGGCTGGGCCTCACGCTGCTGATCATGACCGTCGGCAGCAGCGGCATGTACGTGGTGTCGGTGATGCTGCCCTCGGTGCAGGCCGAGTTCGGCATCGACCGCGCGCAGGCCTCGCTGCCCTACACGCTGCTGATGCTGGGCTTCGGCATCGGCGGCGTGCTCATGGGCAAGCTGGCCGACCGCTTCGGCATCATGTGGCCGCTGCTCGGCGGCGCCGTCTGCCTCGGTCTCGGCTACGTCGCCTCGGGCCTCGCCGGCGGCATCGTCTCCTTCACCATCGCCCAGACCCTGCTGGTCGGCCTGCTCGGCAGCTCGGTGGCCTTCGCGCCGCTGGTGGCCGACACCTCGCTGTGGTTCGTCAAGCGGCGCGGCATCGCGGTGGCGATCTGCGCCAGCGGCAACTACGTGGCGGGCGCGGTGTGGCCGCCGATCGTGCAGCACTTCATCGAGACCGTGGGCTGGCGCCAGACCTACATCGGGATGGGACTGTTCTGCAGCGTCACGATGGTGGCGCTGGCCTTCTTCTTCCGCGCGCGTCCGCCGGCGGCCGTCGCGGCACCGCCCGTTGCCGGTCCCGGCGGCGCCGCGGTGCGCAACCTCGCGCGGCCCTTCGGCTTCAGCACCGGCGCGGCGCAGGGCCTGCTGTGCGTGGCGGGCGTGGCCTGCTGCGTGGCGATGGCGATGCCGCAGGTGCACATCGTGGCCTACTGCAGCGACCTCGGCTTCGGCGCCGCGCGCGGCGCGCAGATGCTCTCGCTGATGCTGGCCTTCGGCGTGGTGAGCCGGCTGGTGTCGGGCGCCATCTGCGACCGCATCGGCGGGCTGCGCACGCTGCTGCTCGGCGGCGCGCTGCAGTGCGTGGCGCTGCTGCTGTTCCTGCCCTTCGACGGGCTGGTGCCGCTGTACGTGGTGTCGGCGCTGTTCGGCCTGTTCCAGGGCGGCATCGTGCCCTCGTACGCGATCATCGTGCGCGAGCACTTCCCGGCCTCCGAGGCGGGCGCGCGCGTGGGCACGGTGCTGATGTTCACGCTGTTCGGCATGGCGCTCGGCGGCTGGATGTCGGGCAAGGTGTTCGACCTCACGGGCAGCTACCACGCGGCCTTCCTCAACGGCATCGGCTGGAACCTCGTCAACGTCTCGATCGCGGCCTTCCTGCTCTACCGCGTCATGGGGCGCGGCCGCCGCGTCGCGCCGGCCTGAGCCGCCGTCCGGGCGGTCTGGGGCGGCAGAGTATATTCAAGCGACAGATTCTTCGAGCCGACCCCCGATGCCCGCTTCCAAGCCCACCGCCCGCCGACCCGACGTCCGCCCGCGCGCGCGCCGCGCCGCCCATGCGGAAGCGGTGCCGCCGGACTACGCGCAGGGCGCGCGCGCCGACACGCTGACCGACCAGGTCTACCAGCAGCTTCGCCAGTCGCTGATGACCGGCGCGCTGCTGCCCGAGCAGGTGCTGACCGTGCGCGGCGTGGCCGAGAGCCAGGGCGTGAGCCTGACGCCGGTGCGCGAGGCGGTGCAGCGGCTGGTGGTGGAGCACGGGCTCGAGGTGGTCAACGGCCGCACCATCCGCGTGCCGCGCCTCGATGTCGAGACCTACCGCGAGATCCTCAAGATCCGCATGGAGCTCGAATGCCTGGCGGCCAAGGAGGCCGCGCCGCGCATCTCGAACGACGAGATCGAGCGCCTCGACGGCGTGGTGCAGGCGCACCTGGCGGCGATCCAGGCCGGCGATGCGCACCGCACCCTGCTCGAGAACACCGAATTCCATCTCTCGATATATCGAGCCTCGGGCCAGGCCATCCTGATCCGCATCATCGAGAGCCTATGGCTGCGCGTCGGCCCCACGCTCAACCTGCTGTTCCCGCAGTACTGCGGCAGTCTCACGGGCCACGAGACGCATCTGACCGCGATGGACGCGCTGCGCCGGCGCGACGGCGACGCGCTCGGACAGGCGATGCGCGACGACCTGACGCACGGCTCGCGCTACCTTATCCGGCTGCTCAAGCCCTGAAAAAGCGGCTGGGTCGGGTTTTTGCGTAGACAGAATATATTCTGATCGCCTAAAGTGCGGCCCAAGGCCTCGTTGCCGGGGCTCCAGTTCCTTCGTCTGTTCGAAGAAAGGCCGTCGCATGAAGTTGAATCTCTCCCGCCGCGAGTTCCACATGGCCAGCGCCCACATGCTGCTGGCCTCCTCCGCCGGCTCGCTGCTGCTGGGGGCCTCGGGCCCGGCCGCCGCGCAGTCGCGCTCGGTCAAGCTCGGTACCTTCGGCGCCATCGATGCGCAGAACTACATCCGCGCGAAGAACATGGCGGCCAAGACCTTCGGCGCCGGCACCAGCGCCGACTTCGTGACCGTGCGCGCGGGCTCCGAGGTGATCGCGGCCATGGCCGGCGGCAGCCTCGACATGTGCAACATCGGCTCCAGCCCGATGATGGTCGGCTACGCCAACGGGCTGAAGGCCTCGATGGTCTACGTCTACAAGAACATCGTCGACAGCGAATGCCTGGTGGTGCAGGGCAACTCGGGCATCACCACGGTGGCGGGGCTCAAGGGCAAGAAGATCGGCCTGCCGTTCAACACCTCGGTGCACTTCGCCGCGGTGGCGGCGCTCAAGACCGCGGGCATCGGGCTGGCGGACGTGCAACTCATCAACATGCGCGCCGACCAGATCGCCTCGGCCTGGCAGCGCCGCGAGATCGATGCCAGCTACATCTGGGTGCCGGTGCTGCCGCGCCTGACCGAGGACGGCGGCAAGATCATCTTCAAGACCGGCGACCTCAACAAGAACAACCTGCTGATCTTCGACGGCCTGCTGGTGCGCGACGAGTTCAAGCAGAAGTCGCCCGACCTGGTGCTGGCCTTCCTCAAGGACTACGAACAGATCGCGCGCACCTTCAAGCAGGAACCGAAGGAAGTGGTCGAGACCATGACGAAGTTCCTCAACGTCGACGAGGCCGCGGTGATGCGCTCGCTCAACACCTTCTACCCGGTGCCCGCGCGCGAGCAGCTGCAGAGCCACTGGATGGGCAAGCCCGGCGAGAAGGACACGGGCGTGCTCAAGACCTTGCAGACGCAGGCGCAGTTCCTCCTGGAGTCGGCGCAGATATCGGCCATGCCCAAGGACCTGAGCGGGCTCGTCGATTCGAGCTTCGTCGCCAAGATGGCCGCCTGAGGCCATGGGACTGCCACCGCAGCAGGCGGGCACGCCCAAGGTCCGTTTCGAGGAAGTCTCCAAGCGCTTCGGCGACGGCCCCGACGCGGTGCAGGCGCTGGAGCCGATCACGCTCGACATCGCGGAGGGCGCCTTCGCCTGCCTGCTCGGCCCCTCGGGCTGCGGCAAGAGCACGCTGCTGAACATCCTCGCGGGCTTCGAGCAGCCCACGGCCGGCCGCGTGCTGATGGACGGCCAGCCGGTGCGCGGCCCCGATCCGCGCCGCGGCGTGGTGTTCCAGCAGGGCGCGCTGTTCACCTGGATGCGCGTGATCGACAACGTGGCCTTCGGGCCGCTGGCCACGGGCAAGTCGGCCGCCGAGGCCACGCGCATCGCCTCGCAATACCTCGAGATGGTCGGCCTCGCGGGCTTCGCGAAGCGCTATCCCTACGAGCTCTCGGGCGGCATGCAGCAGCGCGTGGGCATCGCGCGCGCGCTCGCCAATTCGCCCGAGATCCTGCTGATGGACGAGCCCTTCGCCGCGCTCGACGCACAGACGCGCGAGCTGCTGCAGGAGGAGATCAAGCGCATCTGGCACGAGACGCGCAAGACCGTGCTGTGGATCACCCACAGCATCGACGAGGCGCTGTTCCTCGCGACCGAGATCGTCGTGATGTCGGCGCGCCCGGGCCGCATCAAGGCGAAGTTCCATCCGGGCTTCGCGCAGAGCGACGACCCGGCCGTGGTCGCGAGCGCCGAGTTCGCGCGCATGAAGGCCGAGATCTTCGGCCTGCTGCGCGAGGAGGCGCTGGCCGCGCAGCACCAGGAGGCCCAGCGATGAGCGCCGCGCCCAACCGGCCCAACGGCGCACGCACCCGCGCGCGCTGGATCAACCTCGGCTCCTTCGCCGCGCTGTTCGTGCTGTGGCTGCTGATCACCGTGCCGATCGTGGGCGACCAGCCGCTGGTCGCGCCGCTGTTCCTGCCTTCGCCGATGTCGGTGTGGAACACCTTCCTCCAGCTCATGCAGAACGGCTACCAGGGCAAGACGCTCGCGCACCACCTGGGCATCAGCCTGTTCCGCTTCGGCGCCTCCTTCGTCCTCACCGTGCTGGTGGCGGTGCCGCTGGGGCTGTGGATGGGCATGAACGAGACCGTGAAGGCGGTGCTCGATCCGCCGATCGAGATCACGCGGCCGATGCCCAAGCTCGCGCTGCTGCCGCTGCTCATCATCTGGTTCGGCATCGGCGAGGTCTCGAAGATCGTGATCATCGTGCTCGCGCTGTTCCCGATCCTCTCGATCAGCGCCATGCAGGCGGTGCGCGCGGTGGGCCGGCGCAAGGTGCAGGCCGCGATGGCGCTCGGTGCCTCGCGCGCCATGATCTTCCGGCGCGTGATCTTCCCGGCCAGCCTGCCGGGCATCTTCACCGGCATCCGCGTGAGCATCGGCCTGGGCGTGACCATGCTGGTGGGCGCCGAGATGATCGCCACCAACGCGGGCATCGCCTACATGGCGATGTCGGCCTCCGACTTCCTGCTCACCAACGTCGTGATCGTCGGCGCGCTGATCATGGCGATCCTCGGCTACCTGCTCGACCTGCTGGCGCGGGCACTCGAAAACAAGGTCGTCCATTGGGGCGGCAAGGAAGGATGAAGCGACCATGGCACTGACACTCCCCGAGCAAGGCACGTCCTGGCCCGAACTGCAGCGGCGGCTCGAGGAGGCCGGCCGCGGCGACGCCGACTGGCGCAACGGCCGCGTGCCGATGTTCATCCACTATGCGGGCGAGGACGTGCTCGAGGTGGCCAAGAAGGCCTACCTGATGTACTTCTCCGAGAACGGCCTGGGCCCGCGCGCTTTCGCGAGCCTCGCGACCTTCGAGCGCGAGGTGGTGGAGATGGGCCTTTCGCTGCTGCACGGCGGTGCCGAGTCGCGCGGCGCCATGACCACCGGCGGCACCGAGAGCATCTTCCTCGCGGTCAAGTGCGCGCGCGACCGCGCGCTGGCGCGCCGCCCCGGCATGGCCAGGCCCGAGATCCTGATGCCCCGGAGCGCGCATCCGGCCTTCGACAAGGCCGCGCACTTCCTCGGCCTGGTGCCGGTGCGCACGCCGCTGGCGGCCGACTTCCGCGCCGACCCGGCGGCGATGCGCGCCGCCTTCACGCCCGACACCGCGATGGTGGTGGGCTCGGCGCCGGCCTTTCCGCACGGCGTGGTCGATCCCATTCCCGAGATCGCGGCGCTGGCGCGCGAGCACGGCTGCTGGATGCATGTCGATGCCTGCGTGGGCGGCTACTTCGCGCCGTTCGCGCGCGAGCTCGGCGCCGACATCCCCGACTTCGATTTCGCGGTCGAGGGCGTGACCTCGATCTCGGCCGACCTGCACAAGTACGGCTACACCGCCAAGGGCGCCTCGACCCTGTTCTTCGCCGATCCCGAGGCCTTCGCGCTGATGGGCTACTACTTCGACGACTGGCCGCGCGGCCAATACTTCACCCACACGCTGGTGGGCACGCGCGCGGGCGGCGCCATCGCCGCGGCCTGGGCGGTGATGAACTACCTGGGCCATGCGGGCTATCTGCGCGTGACCGAGCGCGTGCTCGCGACGCGGCGCGCGATGCAGCAGGGCCTCGATGCGCTGGGCCTGCCCACGCTGGGCCGGCCCGAGCTGTCGATCTTCGCCTTCGGCTCGCCCGCGCGCGACATGGGCGCCATCGGCCGCGGCCTCGGCGCGCGCGGCTGGACCGTGGGCTACGTGAAGAACCCCGACGGCATCCACCACATGCTGAACCTCACGCACGAGCCGGTGGTGGGGCAATACCTGGGCGACGTGGCCGCGGTGCTGGAGGATCCGGCGACGTTGGCGGATGGCGGTGCTGGCGGGGTGGTGGCGCAGTATTGAACGCGGGAGCGGACGGAAACCCGAATTCGACAACCTGTCCAGCGTCCGCTCAGATGTTCGTGCTCGACGGAATCCGGCTCGGCAGCAGGTGCTCGTAGGGCCGCGAGCGCGTCGTGTTGCGCTGCTTGATCGTCGTTTCGATGTTCGCCAGCGCCGCGCGGAAGCGCTCGAGCGGCCCGCCCTGGCCCGCGATCGCGGGATCGATCAGCACCGGCAGGTGCGGAAACGCGTTGTCCTTGTACTCGCCGAGCGGCCGGTAGTAGACGCCGCCGAGGATGTGGAACAGCAGGATCTGCTCCTGCGCCGCGAGCCGCGCGGGCAGCATCTGCGACCAGGTGGCCTCCGACTGGCCGGCCGTCGAGGCGGGCGCCGGCGTGCCGGCCATGCCCGCGCTGAAGGGCGCGTAGGTCATCACCGAGAGCTGCGGGAAGTTCACGGCCGCATGCTGCGCGCTGGTGTTGAAGACGATGGCCGTGATCACGTCGGCCAGCCTGGCGCGCGTGGAAATGGCCGGCAGCCCCTTCACCTTGCCGTGGGTCGATAGGTCGACGGCCCAGGCCTGCAGCTCGTGGTCGCCGCTCACGTCGGCGTCGCTGAGGTAGTAGGTCGCGACGTACTCGCCCACCCATTGCGCGATCGCGTTCCACAGCAGCAGCGCGTCGTCGCGGTACGGGTACTCGGGCAACTCGTTCGGGTTGTCGACGCCGCGCGCGCGCAACTCGTCGGGCAGCATCAGGTTGGCCTGGAAGTCGTAGGCCAGGCGGTCGCGGCCGCACTCGCGCTGCAGGGTCTCGATCGGCGCTGCGAGGATGCCGTCGCCCGTGGTCAGCGGCGCCATGATGATCAGCGTGGCCGCCTCGTTGATGAACATCGCGCCCTCGAGGTGCGGCGACAGCAGGCGGCTCAGCGGATGCGCGGTCGCGAGCTGGCGCTGCGTGGCCATCGCGAAGGCCTCCGACATCAGGTGCGTGCGGCCCAGGTGCACGAACATCTCGTGGTAGTTGAAGTCGGCCACCTGCACCGTGGTCTTGGCCGACTGCCAGGCCCAGTAGGCCTCGGCGTTCGAGGCGTCGTCCACGCGCAGGAAGATCGGATGCTGCGCCGGGTTCTGGCCGCACTGGATGGCCACGGGCACCAATGAACGGCCGGCCCTGGGCCGCGCGAACAGCGCGATCGGCATGAAGACATAGGCGGTGCCGGTCAGCGGCTTGGTCACCGGGCCCGTGGGCGCCATGTCGCCCAGGCCCTCGTAGTCGAGCAGGTAGAGGCGGCCCTCGGCGGCCGCGTCGGCGAGGCTGTCGGCGTTGCCCATGGCCTGCCGGTACTGCGCGTCGGTCAGCGGGAACTTCGAGGGCAGCACGCTGGCCTTGCGGATCAGCATCGGGTTCGGGCCGGCCACGCGCATCCAGGCGAACAGCGCGTTGTCGCGGAAGACCTGCGCGATCGACGGCTTCTCGATGGTCGCGAACAGCGCGTCGTACTGCGCCACGGTGCGCGGCCCGCCGAGCAGGCCCTGCGTCATCAGGTCCTGGTGCACCTGGCGCAACTGGGTGGCGATGTCGCCCGCGGTGCCGGTCAGCGTGCCCAGCAATGCGAGCGCCGCGGCCGGCAGCGTGAGCAGGCCGGCGTTCTGCGACAGCAGCTGCGCGAAGCTGGCCTGCAGGCTCGAAAGCCGCGTGCGCAGGTTGTCGAGCGTCTGCAGGCTGCCGCTGGCGAGCGGGCTGGTGGCGAAGGAGGCCGCGAAGTTCACGGCCGCCTCGAGCGCGCGCGACAAGGTCAGCAACTGGTGCTCGAGCGCCGGCAGTTCGGCTGGCGGCACGACAGTGCCCATCGGCACGCCCGCGAGGTTGAGGTGCGACTCGGTCCAGAGGTAGGTGGCCTGCCGGCTCACGAGTTCGAGCCGGCGCAAGGTGGCGCTGATCGGATCGATCTTCTGCGGCAAGGTGGGCCTGGGCACCGGCAGCGCGGCCGAAGCGGTGGATGGCGCGCCGGCCAGCAGGCTGCCGAATCCCGCTGCGGTGCCGGCCGCGGCCGCGCCCTTGAGGAGTTCTCTGCGTTTCATCGCTAGTGTTCCCTGTTGTTGTCGTGCATCTGGAACATCGGCCGATGGTTCTCGCCCTGGCCGACAAAATCGAACGCTCGTTCTATTCGAGCCAGCGGATTCTGCGGACGAGGCATGGCGCCCGCAATGCGGGTAGCTGCCTAGGGCGAAGGTTCGCATCCGGCGTTGCGAAAGCGCACGCCGGTCAGGTGCTGTTCAGCGTCTCAGGCCGTGTGCGGATGCCGCGCGCGCTCGTACAGCGTGCGCGCGAGCTCGCGGTGCCGCGCGAGCAGCGGCGGCAGCTCGAGATCGACGAAGCGGCCCTCGCGGATGCGCACCTGCCCGTCGATGATGCTGAGCGCGGCCGAGGCCGGCGTGCAGAACACCAGCGCCGCGACCGGGTCGTGCCCCGCGCCCGCGTGCGACACGCCGCGCAGGTCGAAGCCCACCATGTCGGCCGACATGCCCGGCGCGAGCGCGCCGATGTCGTCGCGGCCCAGCACGCGCGCGCCGCCCAGGGTCGCGATCTCGAGCGCCTCGCGCGCCGTCATCGCGGCCGGGCCATGGCCCACGCGCTGCAGCAGCATGGCCTGGCGCGCCTCGCCGAGCAGGTGCGCGCCGTCGTTCGAGGCGCTGCCGTCCACGCCCAGGCCCACCGGCACGCCGGCGCGGCGCATGGCGCCGATGGGCGCGATGCCCGAGGCCAGCCGCATGTTCGAGCACGGGCAATGGGCCACGCCGGTGCCGGTGCGGCCGAAGAGGGCGATGCCCGCTTCGTCGAGCTTCACGCAGTGCGCATGCCAGACGTCGCGGCCGACCCAGCCCAGATCCTCGGCGTACTCGGCCGGCGTCATGCCGAACTTCTCGCGCGAGTAGGCGACGTCGTTGTCGTTCTCGGCCAGGTGCGTGTGCAGCGACACGCCGCGCTCGCGCGCGAGCAGCGCCGAGTCGCGCATGAGCTCGCGCGAGACCGAGAACGGCGAGCAGGGCGCGAGCACGATGCGCCGCATCGAGTGGCGCGAGGCATCGTGCCAGCGATCGATCAGCCGCTCGCTGTCGCGCAGGATCGCGGCCTCGCTCTCCACCACCTCGTCGGGCGGCAGGCCGCCGGCGCTGCGGCCCACGCTCATGCTGCCGCGCGCGGCGTGGAAGCGCATGCCCATCGTGGCGGCCGCCTCGATCGAATCGTCGAGCCGCGCGCCGTTGGGGAACAGGTAGAGGTGGTCGCTGGTGGTGGTGCAGCCCGAGAGCATCAGCTCGGCCATCGCGGTCTGGGTCGACACGCGGATCATCTCGGGCGTGAGCCGCGCCCACAGCAGGTAGAGGTGGGTGAGCCAGCCGAACAGCTCGGCGTCCTGCGCCTCGGGCACCGCGCGCGTGAGGCTCTGGTACATGTGGTGGTGCGTGTTCACCAGGCCCGGCATCAGCACGTGGCCGTGCAGGTCGATGGCCTCGGCACCGCCGCTGCGCAGCGCCTCGAGGTAGACCGGCGGCAGCTCGGCCGTGGCACCGACCCAGGCGATGGCCGGCCCGTCGATCACCAGCGCGCCATCGGCGATCTCGCGCCGCGCGGCGTCCATGGTGACGAGCACGTCGGCGTGGCGCAGCACGCGCAGCGGCCGGGGCGAGGAGGCGATGGAGGAAGTCATGTCATTCGGTTCCGTGCGAGGTGCGTGCTGCCAGTGTGAAGGAACGCTCCCTCGACTGCACGCCGTTGTAGAAGAGATTGAGCAGCACCGCGGCGACCGTGCCGAGCACGATGCCGCTGTGCGTCAGCGGATGGGTCCAGGCCGGGAAGTGCTGGAAGAAGTTCGGCGACAGCGTGGGGATCAGCCCGAGGCCGACCGAGATCGCGATCACGTAGAGCGCGTGGCGCTCGCGTGCGTAGTCGATGCTGCCGAGGATGCGGATGCCAGTGGCAGCGACCATGCCGAACATCACGATGCCCGCGCCCCCGAGCACGAAGGAAGGCACCGATGCCACCACGTGCGCGACCTTGGGGAACAGCGCGAGCGCGATCAGCAGCACGCCGCCGCCGGCCGCCACGTAGCGCGAGCGCACGCCCGTGACCGTGACCAGCCCCACGTTCTGCGAGAACGAGGTGTAGGGGAAGGTGTTGAACACGCCGCCGATCACCGTGCCCAGGCCGTCGGCGCGCAGGCCGCGCGAGAGCGCGTCGGTGTCGACCTTGCGGCCCGTGATCTCGCCGAGCGCGAGGAACATGCCGGTCGATTCGACCAGGGTGATCAGCATCACGACGCACATCGAGGCGATGGCCGTGAGCTCGAAGCGCGGCAGGCCGAAGTGGAAGGGCGTGGTCACGGCCAGCCAGCTCGCTTCCTCGAGGCCGTCGAACTGCATGCGGCCGAGCGCCAGCGACAGCAGCACGCCGAAGACGATGCCCAGCAGCACCGCGATGTTGGCGATGAGGCCCTTGCCGAAGCGCGTGATCGCGACGATCGCCGCCAGCACGGCCGCGGCGATGGCGAGGTTCACCGGCTCGCCGTAGGCCGGGTTGGCCACCGCATGCGCGACGCCCTCGATGCTGCGCGTCGAGGTGGGCTGCCCGCCCGCGGCCCAGTGGATCGCCACCACCATCAGCGAGACGCCGATCAGCGTGATGACCGTGCCCGTCACCAGCGGCGGGAACACGCCGAGCACGCGTCCCATCAGCGGCGCGAGCGCGATGCCGAACAGCCCCGCCACGATGGTGGCGCCGTAGATCGCGGGCAGGCCCAGCGAGGGATCGATGCCGATCGCGATCATCGGGCCGACGGCCGCGAAGGTCACGCCCATCATCACGGGCATGCGGATGCCGAAGCGCCAGAAGCCGATGGCCTGCACCAGCGTGGCGATGCCGGCGGCCAGCAGGTCGGCATTGATGAGGAAGGCGATGTCGGCCTTCGAGAGGCCGAGCGCGCCGCCCACGATCAGCGGCACCGCCACCGTGCCCGCGTACATCACGAGCACGTGCTGCAGGCTCAGCGCGCCGCAGCGCATGAGGGGAAGCTTCTGGTCGACCCCTTCGCCGTCTCCTGCGGGGGTCTTTTTCTTGTCGTTCGAAAGCATGGGACTTTTCCTTCCGGCCGATGACCGGCGCGGCAGTCTAGGAGCCATGCCTTCGAACGCGCAAAGTCAATAAATGGCGCGCCCCGTGCACAAAAAGTGGACGGCCGCCGGTGCCGCGCTCAGGGCGCGAGCAGCTCGTCGAGGCAGGCCGTCACATGGTTCGCGAACAGCTCGGCCGCGGGGCTCGGTGCCTGCGCGGCGCGGGTCTCGAGCGTGAGCGTCTGGGCCGGCAGGGTCGCGTCGCGCAGCGGCACGAAGACCAGCGAGCCGTCGTGCATCTCCTCGGCCACGTCGAGCCGGTTGAGCAGCGTGATGCCCTCGCCCTCGCGCACCAGGCGGCGCATCAGCGCGGTGGAGGTGGTCTCGATCACGGGCGAGGCGCGCAGGCCCGAGCGTTCGAAGGCGGCATCGATGATCGGCCGGATCGACAGCGAGGGCGCGGGCAGCAGCAGCGGATGGCCCACGCATTCGGCCAGCACGGTGCTCGCATGCGCCGTGAGCGCATGGCCGGGCGGCACCACCGCGCCGATCGGCCATTCGCTCGCGAACAGCGTGCGAAAGCCCGCCGTGGCGGGTACGTCGTAGGCCAGCGCGAGGTCGGCATCGCCTTCGCGCACGCCGTGCAGCACGGCCGCGATCGGCAGGCCCAGCAGCTTGAGCTGGATGCCGGGATGCGCCGCGCGAAAGCGCCGCACCACGCCCGGCAGGAAGGCGTCGGCGAGGCCGGCGGTGGTGGCCAGCGTGACCTCGCCCTGGCGCAGCCCGCGCATGGCCTCGATGCGCTGGCGCACCCCGTCGAACTCGCGCAGCGTGCCGCGCGCATGCGCGAGCACCAACTCGCCCACCGGCGTGAGCTTGAGCGTGTTGTGGATGCGCTCGAACAGCGGCGCGCCCAGCTCCTCCTCGAGGTTGAGGATCTGTCGGTTGATCGCGGTCGGCACCACGTGCAGCTGCGCGGCCGCCTTGCGGATCGAACCCGCGCGAACCACCTCGACGAAGTACCGGACCACCTTGGCGTGCATGACATCTCCCGCGCCACCGTGGGCGCGGGGGGATCATGCATGCGGGCTCAGAGGTCGGGCAAGCCCAGCGCGGGATCGCTGACCGAATGCTTGCCGGTCTCGACGCGGCCGGCGAAGCGTCGGTAGTAGGCCGGATCGGCATCGCAGGTGACGGCGAAGTCGTACCACTGGCCGCTGGCCGCGAGCTCCCAGTGCAGCTCGGCCTTGGCGCCGCCCGCGACGGTCGCGGTCCACGGGCCGTCGTCGCGATAGGCCTTGGCGCGCACGCTGAACTTCGCCGCGGCCTGTCCGCCGTTCATCATCTCGAGGTAGACGTTGCCGTTGGCGATGTCGTAGCACACGCGCAGCTCGGGCAGGGCCGCGCCGCCGGCGCGCAGCGCGTTGAGGTCGCCCTGGAAATGGCGGTGGTAGCCGTTGGGGCCGAGCACCCAGAGGTCGTAGCGGCCGGCGTTGTCGGCGGTCGCGTTCCAGCGGTCGTCGAGCGACTTGCCGGCTTCGACCATGTAGCGGCGCGGCAGGCGGTCGAGGTTGAGCCGGTCGTAGACATGGAACACGGCGGCCGCGTTGCCGGTGTTGGCGAACAGCAGCTGCAGCGTGCCGCCGGCCGTGTCGGCGCGGGCGCTGGTGTGCAGCTCGTAGGGCAATGCGCGCGAGGGCCGCGTGCCCGTGGCCTGGCGCGGCAGCAGGCCATTGGCCGGCGGCGTGACCTGCGGCAGCGCCTGCTGCGCGGCGCGCAGCTGGTCGGCCTCGGCCTTGGTGCGGCGGCCCGCGAGCGTGGGCAGCGCCTCGCCGTTGGGATCGGCGAAGTTGAAGGCGCTCGTGAGGTCGCCGTTGACCGCGCGGCGGAACGGGCCGATGTTGCTTTCCTTCACGCCGAAGCGGGCCTCGACGAAGCGCAGCACCGAGGTGTGGTCGAAGGTCTGCGAGTTGACCCAGCCGCCGCGGCTCCACGGCGAGATCACGTACATCGGCACGCGCATGCCGGGGCCGTAGACGTTGCCGTCGGGCGTGGGCTGCGACTGCGTCATGCCCGGCGGCTTGGGATGGTTGAAGTACTCGAAGCTCAGGTCCGCGTCGGACATCGTGGTCTTGCCCGCGAAGGCCTTCGCCGAGGGATCGGCCGATGCGATGGGCGAGGGCGCCGAGGCCGAGGGCACGTGGTCGAAGTAGCCGTCGTTCTCGTCGAAGTTCACGAACAGCACGGTCTTGCTCCAGACCTCGGGCACGGCGGTGAGCGCCTCCAGCACCTGCTGGATGTACCACGCGCCCTGCACCGGGCTCGAGGGGCCGGGGTGCTCGGAGTAGACGTCGGGCGGGATCACCCACGACACCGCCGGCAGCCGGCCGGCCTTCACGTCGGCGCGGAAGGCATCCATGATCGCGCCCGCGTCGAAGGCCGCCTGGTCGGCCACCGGCAGCGTGTTGGCCGTGCCCTTGTAGAGCGGGTTGCCGGCGTCGTCGCCGGGCGCGTAGGCCGGCGATGCGCCCTGCGGCAGCGAGGTGCTGACCGGCTTGGCCGAGGCCTCGTTGGCCTTGCGGAAGTTCTTGAAGCCCAGCAGTGGATTGCAGCCGTAGTTGTTCGGGATGTTCTGGTAGACCATCCAGCTCACGCCCGCGTCCTGCAGCCGCTCGGCATAGGTCTTCCATTCGTAGCCCTCGGTCGAGGGACCGGTCGAGCTCCAGGCATTGACGTTGTTCACGTAGGCCACGTTGCCGCCCGTGGGGCCGTTGGTGCCGGTCCAGTGGAACGAGCGGTTGGCGTGCGTGCCGGTGTGCATCGCGCAGTGGTAGTCGTCGCAGATCGTGAAGGCGTTGGCCAGCGCGAACTGGAACGGCAGCTCGGCCTCGGCGAGGTAGCCCATCGACTGCACGTAGGGCGCGGTGCTGCTGACCTTCTTGTAGCGCGGCCACTGGTAGAGGCGGCCGCCGTCCCAGGCGTTGTGCGAGTCGACCCAGGTGTGCGGCGTGCTGCTCACGCGCTGCGCGTTGCCTTTGCTGCCGTCGAGGTGGTAGGGCAGCACCACCTTGCCGTTCTCGTCGAGCTGCTGCCACACGTTGAGCCCGTTGGGCAGCGGGATCGGGAAGCGGTCGCCGAAGCCGCGCACGCCCTTGAGGGTGCCGAAGTAGTGGTCGAACGAACGGTTCTCCTGCATCAGGATCACGATGTGCTCGACGTCCTGGATGGTGCCGGTCTTGTTGTTGGCGGGGATCGCGAGCGCGCGGCGGATGGCGGGCGGAAAGGCCGAGAGCGCGAGCGCGGCGGCGCCGGTGGTGGCGCTGCCGGTGAGGAATTTGCGGCGTGAGGTCATGGTCTTGTCGTGTTGTTTTTTGGGCCGTTGTATCAGGGCGCGCAGCGCATCACGGGCTGCGTGGTGGCGGGCGGGTTCTGCGTGCCGCCGTCGCCGCCGCCGGGGTTGCCCGTGCCCGGCAGGCCGCCGAAGCCGCCGCCGCTGCCGCCACCGCAGGCGGCGAGGGTGCAGGCCAGGATCAGCGCCGGCAGCAGCCGCGCGCGCGAGAAGAAGAGATGCATGGGGAAATCCTCGCAGGTGTGTTTTCTTGTGAAGAGGCGACGAGGAGCGCGCCGCCACTGCCCACGGTAGGAAGCGGCAATGACAGTCGAGTGAAGAACGCGGCCGAGGTGTAAGCGCGCGTTGCGCCTGCGCGCGCGATGAATACCAAAGCCGGACAGGCAGCGCGCGAAGGGCTCGCGCGTACCGTGTCCGGCCTGGTGGGAAGGCTGCGGAAGCCCTCAGCGATGCATGGGCCTCAGAGGTCGGCCATGCCCATCGCGGGATCGCTGACCGAGTGCTTGCCGGTCTCGACGCGGCCCGCGAAGCGGCGCGCGAAGGTCGGATCGGCATCGCAGCCCACGACGAAGTCGTACCAGGCGCCGCTCGACGAAAGATCCCAATGCAGCTCGGCCTTGGCGCCGGGCTGCACGGTCGCGGTCCACGGGCCGTCGTCGCGGTAGGCCTTGGCGCGCACCGTGAACTTCACGGCCTTCTTGCCGCCGTTGAGCAGCTCGAGGTAGACGTTGCCGTTGGCGATGTCGTAGCACACGCGGACTTCGGGGGCGGCCGCGTCGCTCGCGCGCAGGCTGCCGAGGTCGCCCTTGAAGTGGCGGTGGTAGCCGTTCGGGCCGAGCACCCACAGGTCGTAGAAGCCGCTGTTGTCGCGGCCCGCCATCCAGGTGTCGTCGAGCGTCTTGCCGGCCTCGACCATGTAGCGGCGCGGCAGGCGCGCGAGGTTGAGCTTGTCGTAGACGTGGAACACGGCGGCCGCCTTGCCGGTGTTCGCGAACAGCAGCTGCACCGTGCCGTCGAGCGGTGCCGTGCGCGCGCTGGTGTGCAGCTCGTAGGGCAGGGCGCGCGAGGGCCGCGTGCCGGTGGTCTGCCGAGGCAGCTGCGGATCGAGCGGCAGCGGCACCTGCGACAGCGCCTCCTGGTTGCGCCGGATCTGGTCGACCTCCGCGCGGGTGGCGCGGCCGGTCAGCGTGGGCAGCGCTTCGCCGTTGGGGTTGGCGAAGTTGAAGGCGCTCGTGAGGTCGCCGCACACCGCGCGCCGGAAGGCGCTGATGTTGGGCTCCTGGACGCCGAAGCGGGTTTCGAGGAAGCGCAGCACCGAGGTGTGGTCGAAGGCCTGCGAGCTGACCCAGCCGCCGCGGCTCCACGGCGAGATCACGTACAGCGGCACGCGCGGGCCCGGGCCGTAGACGCGGCCGTCGGCCTTGGGCTGGCCGCCGCTGCCCAGCGGCGCGGCATGCGTGAAGTACTCGGGACCCATCGCCGAGTCCGACAGCGTGGTCTTGCCCGCGTAGCTGCCGTCGCCGTTGGGCGAAGGCGCCGAGGGCGAGGGCAGGTGGTCGAAGTAGCCGTCGTTCTCGTCGAAGTTGATCAGCAGCACGGTCTTGCTCCACACCTCGGGCACGGCGGTGAGCGCGTCCAGCACCTCCTGCAGGAACCAGGCGCCCTGGATCGGGCTCGAGGGACCGGGATGCTCGCAGTAGATCGACGGCGCGTTCATCCAGCAGACCTGCGGCAGCTTGCCTTCGCGGATGTCGCGCTTGAACGCGTCGAGGTAGTCCTCGGGCTTCGTGCCGGGCAGCGTGTTGGCCACGCCCTTGTAGAGCGGGCTCTTCGCGTCGTCGGTGGCGCGGTCGTAGGCCTTGTAGGGCAGCGCCTGGCCGGTGTCGGCATAGGGCTTGTTGGGCTCGCCGCCGCTGGAGACCGGGTAGCCCGAGTCGATGTTGGCCTTGCGGAACTGCCGGAACGCGCCGAGCATGTTGTCGCCCCATTCGTCGGGCATGTTCTGGTAGCTGATCCAGCGCACACCCGCATCTTCCAGGCGCTCCGCGTAGGTCTTCCAGGTGTAGCCCACGTTCAGCGAGCCGGGCTTGCCGTCGATCCAGTCCCATTCGTTGCGCACGAAGGCGGTGTTGGTCGCGGTCGGGCCGTTGGTGCCGGTCAGGTGGAAGGAGCGGTTGGCGTCGGTGCCGGTGTGCATCGCGCAGTGGTAGGCATCGCAGATCGTGAAGGCGTTGGCCAGCGCGAACTGGAACGGGATCTCCGTCGCCTTGTGATAGCCCATGGCCTTGCTGGTCTTGTAGCGCGCCCACTGGTACATGCGCCCGCCGTCCCAGGCGTTCTGGCTGTCGGCCCAGTCGTGCGGCGTGCCGCCGTCGCGCTGCGCATTGCCCTTCGAGCTGTCGAGGTGGTAGGGCAGGATGGCCTTGCCGCTGGCATCGCTCTGCTGCCAGACGTTCATGCCTTTGGGCAGCGGAATCGTGAAGCGGTCGCCGAAGCCACGCACGCCGGCGAGCGTGCCGAAGTAGTGGTCGAACGAACGGTTCTCCTGCATCAGGATGACGACGTGCTCGACGTCCTGGATGGTGCCGGTCTTGTTGTTGGCGGGAATGGCGAGGGCGCGGCGGATGCTCGGCGGGAAGGCCGAGAGTGCGAGCGCGGCGGCGCCGGTGGTGGCGCTGCCGGTGAGGAACTTGCGGCGTGCGTTGTCGGTCATGGTGCGTGCCTCCTTCACAGATCGCCCAGGCCCATGGCCGGATCGCTGACCGAATGCTTGCCGGTCTCCACGCGGCCCGCGAAGCGGCGCTGCCAGCTCGCATCGGCGTCGCAGCTCACGACGAAGTCGTACCAGGCGCCGCTCGACGAAAGATCCCAGTGCAGCTCGGCCTTGGCGCCGCCCGCGACGGTCGCGCTCCACGGGCCGTCGTCGCGGTAGGCCTTGGCGCGCACCGTGAATTTCGCGGCGGCCTGGCCGGCATTGAGCATCTCGAGGTAGACGTTGCCGTTGGCGATGTCGTAGCACACGCGCACCTCGGGCACGGCGGTGCCGCCGGCGCGCAGCCGGCTCAGGTCGCCCTTGAAGTGGCGGTGGTAGCCGTTCGGGCCGAGCACCCAGAGGTCGTAGAAGCCGCTGTCGTCGCTGACCGCGTTCCAGGCGTCGTCGAGCGTCTTGCCCGGTTCCACCATGAAGCGGCGCGGCAGGCGGTCGAGGTGCAGCCGGTCGTAGACGTGGAACACGGCGGCGGCCTTGCCGGTGTTGGCGAAGATCAGCCGCACGCTGCCGCCGATCGCATCGCTGCGCGCGCTGGTGTGCAGCTCGTAGGGCAGCGCGCGCGAGGGCCGCGTGCCGGTGGCCTGGCGCGGCAGCTGCGGGTCCAGCGGCAGCGGCACCTGGGCCAGCTTCTCCTGGTCGCTGCGCAGCCGGTCGGCCGCGCCGCGCGTGGTGCGACCCGCGAGCGTGGGCAGCGTCTCGTTGTTCGGGTTCGCGAAGTTGAAGGCGCTCGTGAGGTCGCCGCACACCGCGCGCCGGAAGGCGCTGATGTTGGTCTCCTTCACACCGAAGCGCGCCTCGATGAAGCGCAGCACCGAGGTGTGGTCGAAGGCCTGCGAGTTGACCCAGCCGCCGCGGCTCCATGGCGACACCACGTACATCGGCACGCGCACGCCGGGGCCGTAGACGCGGCCGTCGGGCGCGGGCTGGCCGGTGGTGCCCGGCGGCTTCGGATGGTTGAAGTACTCGGGCTTGAGCGCGTCGACCGGCAGCGTGGTCTTGCCCGCGGGCGTGCCGTCGGGGTTGATCGAGGGCGCGGCGGGCGAGGGGTAGTGGTCGAAGTAGCCGTCGTTCTCGTCGAAGTTGATGAGCAGCACGGTCTTGCTCCACACCTCGGGCACCGCGGTCAGCGCATCGAGCGTTTCCTGGATGTACCAGCCGCCCTGCACCGGGCTCGAGGGGCCGGGGTGCTCGGAGTAGGTGGCCGGCGCGACGATCCACGACACCTGCGGCAGCTTGCCGTTCCTGATGTCCTGGCGGAACTGCTCGAGGAAGCCGCCGTCGCCCATGGTGTTGGCGATGCCCTTGTAGAGCGGGTTGCGCGCGTCGTCGCTCGCCGGGTCGTAGACCGGCGAGGGGCCGTCGTTGCTGACCGGCTTGCCCGAGGCCTCGTTGGCCAGGCGGTACTGCTTGAAGCCCGCGAGCGGGTTGTCGCCGAAGTTCTCCGGCATGTTCTGGTAGACGATCCAGCTGACCTTGGCCTCCTGCAGGCGCTCGGGATAGGTCTTCCACTCGTAGCCCTTGGCCGAGCTGTCGATCGAGTCCCACTCGTTGTTGACCGTGGCCACGCCCGCGCCGGTCGGGCCGTTGGTGCCGGTCCAGTGGAACATGCGGTTCGAGTTGGTGCCGGTGTGCATGCTGCAGTGGTACTCGTCGCACAGCGTGAAGGCGTTGGCCAGCGCGAACTGGTAGGGCAGTTCGGCTTCCTTGAAGTAGCCCATCGCCGCGTTGGTCTTGTAGCGCGCCCACTGGTAGGTGCGCCCGCCGTCCCAGGCGTTCTGGCCGTCGCTCCACGAGTGCGGCGTGCCGCTCACGCGCTGGGCGTTGCCCTTGGTGCTGTCGAGGTGGTAGGGCAGGATGGCCGTGCCGCTGGCATCGCTCTGCTGCCAGACGTTCATGCCCTTGGGCAGCGGAATCGTGAAGCGGTCGCCGAAGCCGCGCACGCCCATGAGCGTGCCGAAGTAGTGGTCGAAGGAGCGGTTCTCCTGCATCAGGATGACGATGTGCTCGACGTCCTGGATGGTGCCGGTCTTGTTGTTGGCGGGAATGGCGAGGGCGCGGCGGATGCTCGGCGGAAAGGCCGAGAGCGCGAGCGCGGCGGCGCCGGTGGTGGCGCTGCCGGTGAGGAATTTGCGGCGTGCGTTGTCTGTCATCGCGGGGTCGTCCTTGGCGTTCTTCCGGTTTGGAAAGCTCGAACGCTCAGGGCGCGCAGCGCTTCACGGGCTCGGTGGTGGCCGGCGGATTCGGCGTGCCGCCGCCGGGGTTGCCCGCGCCGGGCAGGCCGCCGAGGAAGCCGCCGCCGCCATCGCCGCCGCCGCAGGCGGACAGCAGGCAGGCCAGCAGCAGGGCGGGCGCGAAGCGAAGCAGGTGAAGGGGACGTGGGACTTGCATGGTGATCCTCTCTCTCGGGGTCGTTGTGTGTGGGGGAACGGAATGCGATGGCGCTCAGGGCTCGAGCGTGGACAGCGGCTGGCCCGACTTGAAGATGCTCGTGAGCTCGTCGGCCGCGAGCGCGCGGTTCCAGATCGCGAACTCGTTGAAGTCGAGCGGGCCGCGCGGCGAGCTGGTCCAGCGCTTGTAGTACTGGCCGGTGCCGTCCTCGTTGAGGCTCAGGCCGTTCTTCAGGCCGCCGAGCTGGGCCACGATGTCGGCGGTCATGTCGGCGCTGCCGGTCTGCAGCGCGCGCGCGGCGTCGAACAGGTAACCGGTCATCTTGAGGTTGGCCTTGTCGATCACGACCGCCACGTAGGCCCACTGGCCGGCGCTCAGGCGGTAGCCGTTGCTGTCGGCGCGGCCGCCGCCCTTGCCGACGTTGAAGCGCAGCTCGCAGCCGTCGAACAGGCCGATCGCGAGGCCGGCGTTGCTGCCGCTGTCGTAGTTCTTGTTGGCGATCACCGAGGCGCCGTCGCCCGCGCCCACGCTGCAGCTCGCGTCGGTGCGCAGCCAGAAGCCGATGGTGTAGGCCGTGACCGAGGGCGCGGTCGCCACGTCGGCGGTCTGCACCAGGCGATAGCCGGCGGTGCCGTCGGCGGTCTTCACGCTGCTGTCCACGCGCAGGGCCTTGGCCTTGTACGGGGCCTTGAAGCCATCGTCCACGAGGCTGCCGCCGTCGGCGCCGGCGGCCCAGGGCGCGAGCGTGGAGGCGCTCTTGCGGTCGGCGGGCGGCAGCGCGTCGAGCGGGTAGTAGTTGACCAGGCCGTTGCGCAGCGTGGGCGCGAGCGTGGCGGGCTTCACGTAGGTGACGCGCGCCGGCAGCGCGAGGCTCGCATCGCCCGCGACCACGGTGTAGTCGAAGGCCAGGATGCCGTCGCTGGCCGCCTCCACGGGGTCGTTGTAGGCGGTGGCACCGGCCGCGAGCGTGGCGACCAGCTTGCCGTCGCGCAGCACCTTCACCGGCACGTTCGCGTTGCCCGCGAGCGTCCACGAGAGGTCGACGCTGGCCTTGTCGGCGCCGGTCGTCGCCACCAGGCCGCGCAGCGCGGTGGCGGCCTGCAGCGGCTGGCCGTTGAAGCGATAGGCCTCGGCCGCGGGCAGCGCGCCGAGGTGGCGCAGCACGGTCGGCGCGATGTCGGTCGCGGCGGCCAGCTTCGTCAGCGTGGCGACGTCGGCGGGCGCGGCCTCGCCGGTGGCGGGCAGCGCGGCCAGCGTCTTGTTGCTCGCGACGAAGATCGTCTTGGTCTGCGCGCTCTGCGTGCCGGTCGCGTTGCCGAAGGCATCGAGGCCGTTGGGCGTGGTGAGCACCACGAGCCAGTCTTCCTTCGCATCGTTGGCGCTGCGCCGCGCGATGCGCGCGAGCAACTGGCCGACCGCGGCGGCGGTGTCGGACACGGCGCGCTGGTAGGCCTCGCCGCGCGGGCCGGAGGGCGCCGCCGCGGCGGGCGCGCCGTACTGCGCCACCAGCAGGTCCCAGCCCTGGTCGATGAGCTGCGCGGTGCGTTCGGTCACGCAGGCGTCGGCGCCCGCGCAGTCGACGGCGGCATCGAGCGTGCCGCTCTCGTTCGCGAGCAGCGAGCGGTAGTTGGCGCCGGCCGTCACCGAGGCGGTGAGGTAGCCGGCGTCCTTCTTCAGCTTCGCGAGCGCGAACACCGAGGGCGCGAGCCTGGCGTCGATGCGCTGGTCGGCCGTGTCCCACTGCACCGAGTGGCGCTGCGCCCAGGTGCCGGTCACGAGCGTGGCCCAGCCGGGGCTCGCGGTGGTGCGCTGCTCGGTGAGCGCGCCATTGGCGCCGCCGGTCCAGGCCGGCGCGAGCTTCAGGCCCTGCAGCGCGGGCACCTTGTTCTGCGCCATCGCATCGCGCAGCGCGGCGTGGGTGAGGCCGTCGATCTGCACCACCAGGGCCTTGGGGCCGCTCTTGCCCTGGTTGGTGGTGGGCAGGTTGCCGTCGCCGTTGCCGCCGCCGGCGGGTGGTGTCGCGACCGGCGGGAAGACCACGCCGCCGCCGCCACCGCCGCCGCATGCGGCGAGCGCCATGGCCGCGGTCAGCGGCAGCAGCCAGCGGGTCGCGGCGCGTGATCGGAATGCGGGGAGCGCGTGAAGTTTCGGACGCATCGTGGAGCCCTGGAATGAGATGGAACGGAGTGCCGGTGACAGTCGGCCGGAGGCAAAAAAAAGTGCCCGGAGGGCACGTGTGCGGACGCCGCGAAGATTAGGGAGAACCCGTGACGCAGCAGTGAATCGCGCATGACAATGCGAAGGCATGCGCGTGACAGCGCATCGCCGGTTACTGCGAAAGAATGAAGTTGAAGGTGGCCGGCGGGTTCGGCCCCGCGCCCTGCGCGCCTAGCGCGAGCGCGGCTTCGCGGGCTTCGCCGCGGCCTTGGGCGCGCGTTGCTTCGATGGCGCCTTCGCGGCCTTCGCCGCTTCGCGCGCGGGCTCGTTGCTGATCCCGCTCGAGACATGCCCCGCCGGCACATGCCGCGCCGCCGCATCGACATGCCCGGTCTGGTCGTCGAAGAAGAAGTCGGGCTCGAACTCGCGCAGGAACTCGCCCTTGGGCAGGCCGCCGAGGAACATGGCCTCGTCGACGCGGATGTTCCAGTTCATCAGCGTGCGGATGGCGCGTTCGTGCGCGGGCGCGCTGCGCGCCGTCACCAGCGCGGTGCGGATGCGCATCTGCGCATTGCCCGCCATCTGCAGCCGGTGCAGCGCGGCCAGCAGCGGCTTGAACGGGCCGCCGGGCAGCGGCAGGTCGACCTTGCTCGCCTCGTGCGCCTGGAAGGCATCGAGGCCCTCGGCCTGGAACACGCGCTCGGCCTCGTCGCTGAACAGCACGGCGTCGCCGTCGAAGGCGATGCGCACCTCGTTGGGCCAGGCATCGCTGGCCTTCACCGATTCGACCAGCACGCGCGCGGCCGGGAAGCCCGCGGCCAGCGCCTCGCGCACGTCCTGCGCGTTGACCGAGAGGAACAGGTGGGCGCGCAGCGCGCGCAGGTAGCCGAAGGGCGGGCGGCCCTGCGTGAACACGCCGCGCTGCAGCTTGATGTCGGCCGCGGCGCTGGAGCGGAAGATGCGCATGCCCGAGACCGGGTCGTTGCGCGAGAGGATCACGACCTCGACGCGCTGCACGCCATCGTCGTTGAAGCGCAGCAGCTTGCGGATCAGCGAGTAGGCGATACCGGGCGCGGCCGGCACGTCGAGGCGCTCGAGCTGCAGCTTCATGTAGCCCGCGTCGTCGCCCGACTCGAAGATCTCGTTCTCTTCTTCGAGGTTGAACAGGGCGCGCGAGGAGATCGCGACCACGAGCTTGTCTTCGAGGGTGACGGGCATGGCGTGCGGTTGGACGGTCAGGAGTCGTCGCGGCCATCGTCGGCCGCATCGAACGAGAAGTAGAGCGTATCCGACCAGTGGCCCAGGCCGAGCTCGCGGATCGGCGCCTCGACCACCTGCTGCGCGGGCGGCAGCAGGCGTTGCCAGATGTTCTTCGGCCGCGGCGCGAGCGTGGCGAGCGTGCGCTCGATCTCGGCGTCGAGATCGGCCAGGCCCTGGCGCAGCTTCTCGACCTCGCCGGCCACGGGTGCGTCGCCCATGCCCAGCACCTCGGCCGGCTCGAGCACGAACCATTCGTCGGGCCGCGTGCGTTCGTTCAGGAAGCGCAGCGCCTCCTCGCGCATCGGCGAGATCGCGGGATGCTCGATGCGCGCGAGGAAGGCGGCCGCGCGCGCGATGCCCGGGCCGCAACGCCCGGCCAGCGCGAGCGGCTCGGGCTCGTTCCAGATCGCCGAGCGGCAGGGCCGCGTCTCGCACGAGACCAGCAGCCGGAACAGCAGCGGCACCGCGTACGCATGCTCGGAGATGCCGCGCAGCGTGGACGGGCTGGCCTGCGCATCGGGCAGGGCGGTGCTGGCATAGAGGTAGCTTCGATTCGCCATCGGCTTGCTCCTTGCCCGCGGCCGGACCGCGCGCGGGCGCTACTTCACGAACTGGTTGAGCTGGATGATCGGCAGCATCACGGCCAGCACGATCAGCATCACCACGCCACCCATCGCCACGATCAGCAGCGGCTCGAGGATGGTCGCCAGGTGCATGGCGCGGCGCTGCACTTCGGCGCCGAGCTGGTTGGAGGCGCGCTGCAGCATCAGCGGCAGCGTGCCGGTCTGTTCGCCGAGCCGCGCGAACATCGACACCAGGCCCGGAAAGCGCTTCTTCTGCGCCAGCGCCGAGGCCAGCGGCGCGCCCTCGCGCACCAGCACCAGCGCATCGAGCGCGTCGGCGCGCATGGCGCGGTTGCTCAGGGTCTCGGCGGCCGCCTGCAGCGCGCGCAGGATCGGCACGCCGGCGGTGGCCAGCATGGCGAGCGTGCTCGCGAAGCGCGCCGCGTTGTAGCCGCGCGCGAGCTTGCCCACCAGCGGCAGCTTGAGCCAGGCGGCGTCGAACTTGAGGCGGAAGGCCTCCTGCGCCAGCGCCAGCCGCGCGCCGATGGCGGCCAGCAGCACGGCGCCGAGCATCCACCAGCCGTAGTTGCGCACCGCGGCGCTGAGGCCCAGCATCACGGTGGTGAGGAAGGGCAGCGAGCGCTTGGTGCCCGCGAACACCTGCGCCACCTGCGGCACCACGTAGCTCACGAGGAAGATCACGATCACGATCGCCACCAGCGTGACGATGGCCGGGTAGAGCGCCGCGCCGACCAGCTTCTGCTGCAGCGCCTGGCGTTCCTCGAGATCGTCGGCCAGGCGGTCGAGCACCAGGCCGAGGTTGCCGCTCTGCTCGCCGGCGCCGATCACGGCGGTGTAGATCGGCGAGAACTCGCGCGAATGCGCCGACAGCGCGCGCGCGAACGGCGAGCCGGCGTTGACCTCCGCGCGCAGCGAGGCCACGAGGTTGCGTTGCTGTTCCGATTCGGCCTCGTCCGTGAGCGCCGTGAGCGCGCGCTCGAGCGGCAGGCCCGAGGAGACCAGGCCCGCGAGCTGGCGCGTCCAGACCGCGAGGCCGGTGGAATTGAAGACCCGCTTGCCGCCGCCGAGCCAGCGCGACAGGCCGCTCGCCTGGCCGGTGCCGTTGACGTGGTCGCTGCCGACCGGCTTGACCGACAGCGGGATCAGCGCCTGGGCGCGCAGCATGCTGCGCGCGCTGCGCGCGGTGTCGGCTTCGAGCACGCCTTCGCGCGACTGGCCGGCGGCATCGATGGCTTCGAAGGAGTAGGCGGGCATGGCGGAACTCGCGCGCTAGTCGCGCGTGACGCGCAGGAGCTCGGCGCGCGAGGTGATGCCGGCCTGCACCAGCCGTTCGCCGTCCTCGCGCATCAGGCGCAGGCCGCCCTGCGCGCCGGCCTTGAGCAGCTCGCTCTCGGCTGCCTTGCTGTGGATCAGGCCCTGGATGGTCTCGTCGGCCACCAGCAGCTCGAAGATGCCGGTGCGGCCCTGGTAGCCGGTCTGGCCGCAGGCCTCGCAGCCGGCGCCGCCGCAGCTGGTGCAGACCTTGCGCACCAGCCGCTGCGCGAGCACGCCGAGCAGCGAGGAACTCAGCAGGAAGGGCTCGACGCCCATGTCGGTGAGACGCGTGACGGCGCTGACCGAGTCGTTGGTGTGCAGCGTGGCCAGCACCAGGTGGCCGGTGAGCGAGGCCTGGATCGCGATCTGCGCGGTCTCGAAGTCGCGGATTTCGCCGATCATGATCACGTCCGGGTCCTGCCGCAGGATGGCGCGCAGGGCCTTGGCGAAGGTGAGCTCGATCTTGGCGTTGATCTGGGTCTGGCCAACGCCCGGCAGCTCGTACTCGATCGGGTCTTCCACCGTCATGATGTTGCTGCGGCTCGCATCGAGCCGGGCCAGCGCGGCATACAGCGTGGTGGTCTTGCCCGAGCCGGTGGGGCCGGTCACGAGGATGATGCCGTGCGGCTGCGTGATCAGCTTCTCGAAGCGCTCCAGCGTGTCGCCCAGCATGCCCACCGATTCGAGCGTGAGCTTCGACTCGCTCTTGTCGAGCAGGCGCAGCACGGCGCGTTCGCCGTGCGCGCTCGGCAGCGTCGACACCCGCACGTCGACCGCGCGCGTGCCGATGCGCAGCGAGATGCGCCCGTCCTGCGGCAGCCGCTTCTCGGAGATGTCGAGGTCGGCCATGATCTTCAGGCGCGAGATCAGCGCGGCATGCAGCGCGCGGTTGGGCTGCACCACTTCGCGCAGCGTGCCGTCGATGCGAAAGCGCACCGACGACGTGCGCTCGTAGGGCTCGATGTGGATGTCGCTGGCGCCGTCGCGCGCGGCCTGCGTGAGCAGCGCGTTGAGCATGCGGATGATGGGCGCGTCGCCCGCGCTTTCCAGCAGGTCCTCGACCGCCGGCAGCTCCTGCATCATGCGCGAGAGGTCGGCGTCGCTCTGCACCTCGCTGACCACCGCGGCGGCGCTCGATTCGCCCTGGGCGTAGGCGGCGCTGATGCGCTGCGCGAGCGGGCCGTCGGCCAGCACCTCGAAGGCCTGCACGCCGTACTTGCGCGTGACCTCGCCGACGGCGCTGCGCGCGGGGTGGCTCGACATCCACAGCGTGTAACGGCCGTCGTCGGCTTCCTCGAGCAGCAGTTGCTGGCTGCGGGCGAAGGCGTAGGGCAGGGGATAGCGCATGGGGCGGGTCGGCGGGGCGTGGTCGGTGCGTGGTTCGAGCGGGGCGGGCGGCCTTCGGGCCTCAGGGCATTTCGCGTTGCGTGGCCGGGTCGGCGGTGGGCGGCAGGGCGCCGCGCAGCGGGCTGGCCGGCAGCTTGCGGTTGTCGGGCGCGGGGATCGGCGGCGGGATCAGCTGCGTGCCTTCCTCGCGCAGGCTGCCCGAGGGAGCGCGCGGCGCGCGCGTCAGCGGCGTGTCGGGCAGGATCGGCGCGGCGTCGACCTTGTTGAGCATCGGGTTGCCGGTGTCGGGCTGGGCCTGGACCTGCAGGGCGCGGATCTGGTCGTAGCGGTCGAAGGCGAAGGCCTCGGTGGAGGCGGCGTCGCGCATCACGACCGGACGCAGGAACATCATCAGGTTGTTCTTCTCGCGCGAGCGGGTCTCGTTCTTGAACAGGTTGCCCACGACCGGGATGTCGCCGGCCAGCGGCACCTTCTCGATCTTGTTGCCGTAGTTGTCGGACAGCAGGCCGCCCAGCATGACCAGGCCGCCGTCTTCCACCAGCACGCTCGATTCGAGCGAGCGCTTGTTGGTGGTGGGGCCGTTCGGGTCGGTCAGGCTGCCGGGCAGCACGGTGGAGATCTCCTGGAAGATGCTCATCTTCACGGTGCCGTTCTCGTTGATGGTCGGGCGCACGCGCAGCGTGAGGCCGACGTCCTTGCGTTCGACGGTGGTGAAGGGGTTGAGGCCGCCCGTGGTGGGGTTCGAGTAGGAGCCGGTCGGGAAGGGCACGTTCTGGCCGATCACGATCTTGGCCTCCTCGTTGTCCAGCGTCAGCAGGTTCGGCGTGGACAGCACGTTCGTGTCGTTGTCGCTGGCGAAGAAGTTGGCGATGGCGCCCAGCACGTAGTGGCCGCCGATCTTGCCGCCGATGCCGATGTTGAAGCCCTGCGGCAGCGAGATGCCCTGCGGGTTGCGCGTGGCGATCGCCGCCGTGAGCGCCAGCAGGTTGGTGCCGGTCAGGCTCGAGTTGGTGCCGAGCACCGCGTTGTTGCCGAGCGCGCTCTGCCATTGCACGCCGAACTGCGCGGCCTTGGTCGCGTTCACCTCGACCACCAGCGCCTCGATCATGACCTGGGCGCGGCGGCCGTCGAGCCTGTCGATCACGGCGCGCATCTGGCGGTACTGCGGCTCGGGCGCGGTGATGATCAGCGAGTTGGTCGACGGGTCGGCCTGGATCTGGCCGCCGGTCGAGGGCTGGTTGGCGTTGTTGAGCGGAGCGCTCGCCTGCGGCGAACTGCCGTTCTGCGAGTTGCTGTTGCCGAAGTTGACCGGCATGGCGGCCGACAGGTTGGGCTGCGACTGTGCCGCGGCCGCGCCGGCGCCGCCGGCCGCGCCGGGCTGGCCCTGGTTGTTGGTCTGCGCCGCCGCCATCGCCGCGCGCAGCGTGGCCGCGAGCCGTACCGCGTCGGCGTTCTTCAGGTAGACCACGTAGATGTTGCCGGCCGCGCCGTTGCTGCTGTCGATGGCGGGTCGGTCGAGCTTCTCGACCAGCGTGCGCACCAGCGCCGCGCGCGCCGGGTTGGCCGCGCGCAGGATCAGCGCGTTGCTGCGCGGATCGGCCATCAGCGTGGTGCGGAACGAGGCATCCGTGCCGCCCGGGGCCGCGGCCGCGCCGGGCTGGCCGGTGGCGCCGCCGCCGTCGACCAGGCGCTGGATCAGCGGCACGATGTCGGTGGCGATCGAGTGCTTGAGCGGGATCACGTCGATGTCGGAGGCGTTGGGCACGTCGAGCGCCGCGATGATGCGCGCGAGGCGGCGCATGTTCTCGGCGTAGTCGGTGATCACGAGCGAGTTGTTGCCCGGGTTCACGTTGATGGTGTTGTTCGGCGGGATCAGCGGCCGCAGCACCGGCAGCAGGTTGTTCGGCGACTCGTAGTTGAGGCGGAAGATCTGCGTGATGATCTGGTTGCCCGCCACCGCGGCGGTGCCGCCCGTGGTGGTGGTGACGGTGCTGGTCTGCAGCTTGGCGTCGGCCTCGGGCACGATCTTGTAGAGGCCGTCGGCCTCGACCACCGCGAAGCCCTGCAGCCGCAGCGCCGAGGCGAACTGGTTGAAGGCGGCCGAGGGCGGGATCGCGCGGTCGGTCACGAGGTTCATCGTGCCCTTCACGCGCGGATCGACCACCACGTCGCGCCCGGTGACCACCGCCATGGTGCGCGCCACGGCCTCGATGTCGGCGTTCGCGAAGTTCAGCGTGATCGGCTCGCCGCGGCGTGGTGCCTCGCCCTGCGCGAAGGCCGGCATCAGCGCGAGCGGCGCGGCCTGCAGGAAGGTGGCGGCGATCAGCAGCCGGACCGCATGCGCGACCAGGCCACGGGGGGCGCGGGGGAAGGAGCTCAGGGGCGTCGTCATGGTCAGGTCAACCCAGGGTGATGATCGAGCGCGCGTTGTCGCGCCGCCCGATGATGTTCAACAAGTTGGAGAGAGCGTCTTCGCTGCCCGGCGCGGCACTGGCCTCGCCGTTGAAGCGGAATGCGGTGCCGTTCCAGCTGCCGCTGCCGTTGAGCTCGAGGCTGCCCTGGCGCGTGCTCAGCAGCAGCGAGGGGCGGTTGCCGCCCTCGAGCGCGAGGCGGTAGCTGCCCATCGGCCGCAGGGTCGAGAGGCTGGAGGAAACGTCGGTCGCGTCGAGCGTGGCCTGGCCCGCGATGCGCAGCACCGGGCCGTCGGTGCGCAGCGAGAAGGCGCGCGTCGAGAGGTCGAGCGTGCCTTCGAGCTTGAGCGTGTTCCAGGGCGCGCCGAGGCCGCTGAGCATGGTGGCGGGCCAGCGCGAGCGGCCGTCGCCCCAGTCGATCTGCACGCCGCCGGCGCGCGGGCCGGCGCGCAGTTCGAGCGGCTGGGCGGCGCAGCAGGGCAGGTCGAGCGAGGCGGATACGCCGCCCCAGCCCGGCCGCAGGCGCCAGTTGAGCGTGCCGGGCAGCGAGACGGCTTCGCCGCCGCCCGCGCCGCTCGCGAACACCACGGCCGCGGCGCCGTTCCAGACCGTGCCGCGCGGATTGACCAGCAGCAGCCGGCCGTCGCTCCAGCTCGAGAGGCCGGCCGCGAGCCAGCGCGCGGGCGCGAACAGCACCAGCGCGACCAGCGCGCCGACGACGATGCCGAGCACGGCCCAGCGCCAGCCGCGGCGCGGCTTGGGGGAAGACAGCGGGGCGCGCGTCAGCATGGACGGGGGCACCGGTGGAGGGGGCGGCTCATCGCGCGGCCGGCAGCGTCATGACGAGGGTGCCCTCCCAGCGGATCTGCGGCGGCTCGGGCGTCTTGTCGCGCGCGGCGGCCTGCGCCGGGCCGGTGGGCGGGGTCGGCGTGGCGGCGACGGCGCGCGTGAGATGCGCCTCGCGCGGCACCGCATGGGCATTGCCGCGCGCCTGCGCGAGCCATTGCGCGAGCGCGTCGGCGGCGGTGGGACGCAGCGTGACGGTGGCGACGTCGCCGGAGCCGCCGCCACCGGTCATCAGCTGGCCGCTGGCGCCGATGCCCTGGCGCACCGAGGTCTCGAGCGCGCGCAGCGCGTCGTCGCGCGCCAGCCGCGGTTGCGACTGCAGCGCCTTGGCGCGGTTCTGCAGGGTGGCCATCTGCTGCAGCTGCGCGTCGAGCTTCGCGTGCTCGGCCGGCGCGGCCCAGAGGGTGCGCAGCGCGGGCGCGAGCGCGATCCACCACAGCAGGGCCAGCGCCACCAGCGAGACGGCGGCGATCACCATGCGGCGCTCGCGCATCGCGAGGACGGCCCAGCGGGCCTTGAGTTCTTCGGTGAATTTCATCGGGTGGCCTCGGCCTGTACCAGCAGCAGATCGCCCTCGGTGCGCACGCCGTAGCCGCGCGGCGCCATCGCGGACGTGAGCTGCGAAACCTCGGAGGGCTGCAGCCCGAGGCCGCGCAGACGCAACTGGCCGGCCACATAGTCGATGGCGCTCGGCACGCGGCCCGGCGGAAGATTGCCGGCGAGCGCGCCGAGCATGGGTTCGAAGTCGCCGCTGGTCACGTCGCCCACGGCGAGCTGCAGCGCGGCGACTTCGCGCTGCATCTGCACCGGCGCGTCGACCACCAGCTTGACGGCGGGGAAGGTCTGCGTGAGCACGCCCTTGACGGCTTCGCGTTTGGCCTCGAGCGCGCTGCGCTCCTTCCAGGCCCAGGCGTTGAGGCCGACGAGCTGCACCAGCACCAGCACCACCGCGCCCCAGCGCGCGGCGCGCCATTCGGGCGCGTAGCGCAGGGTCTGGACCACGGAGGCGAATTTCTTGCCGGCGCGCGCGCGGCCCGTGACCGCGAGGTCGAACTGCGCGAGCTCCCAGCGCGAGCGCGCGGCCTGCAGCCAGCGCTGCGGCGCCTGCACGATCGGCACGCGCTGCTCGAGCAGCCGTTCGGCCGCCGCGGCCACGGCCGGCTCGGCCGAGATCACGGCGGTGTCGGCCGGCAGGCCGGCCGAGAGCGCGAGGCCGGCGCCCGCGAGCGGCAGCGAGACCACGCCATCGGCGTCGCAGACCGTGAGCTGCGGGGCTTCGGGCTCGCCGGTGATCAGCAACTGCGGCGGGCCGTCGGCCGGCTGCGGCGCGAACTCGGGAACGATGCGGGTGACGCGCCGGCCGCTGGCCTCGAGCGCCTGCACCACCGAGCGCAGCCAGATGCGGTTGCAGGCCGCGACCCACACCGGATCGCCGGCGCGCGCCTCGGGCTCGAGGGCGAAGTGCAGCGCCTCGGGGTCGTCGAGCAGGTGTTCCTCGAGCAGGCCATCGAGCACGGCGCGCAGCTTGGAGGCGCTGCCCATGCTGCCCTTGGGCAGCGTGACGCGGTGCCACGAGAGCGCGGTCGACGGCACGCCGAGCGTGACCTCGCTGCCCGAGGGCAGCAGCGCGAGCAGTGCGCGGCCATGGTCGCGCAGCACGATGCCGTCGTCGCCGGCCTGGGCCCAGTCGTACTCGCCCGCGGCGTCGGCCGGAGGCAGGGGAGCGATGAGCAGCAGCGGGGTCATGGGGGTGTGGGGAAAAGCCGGTGATTGTAGGTGGGCGTCTTACAAAGGCGCACTACGTTTTTCATAGCGTACCTGACAGATGTGACGGGCGTTGGAAGGCGTTTATGCTCGGAAAAATGTAACGGGCCTCAGGGTTTGACCGAGGTGTAGGTGGCGCCGGTGCCGCGCGTACGCCACAAGGTCTTGACGGTGACGCCATCGCGTTGCAGCAGCGAACGCTCGTCGACCCAGGTGCGGTCGATGCGCAGGCGGCCGTAGACCTCGAAGAACTGCGTGGCGACGCCGTGCTGCTCGGCGTTGAACAGGCCGCCGTCGGCGGGCAGGCCGGCATTGGCGTCCGCGAAGGTCTTGAAGTACGTGCGCGTGCGTCGTTCCACCAGCTGGCGCGCGTTGGCGATGGTGAGCGAGGGCAGGCTGGCGGCAATGACTTCGGCGGACGCCGTGTTGAGGTTGATCGGCGTGCGGATCGGCAGCACCGTGACGTAGGGCTCGAGCGCGGCCGCGGTCGCAGGCGAGAGGCCGAGCCACACGAGCTGCGACACCTCCTGCGGCATCAGCGGCGCGCTGGCGCCGTCGTCGGCCGGTGCGCCGGCCGAGGCATCGGTGGTGGTGTTCAGGGTGCGCGTCAGCGAGGCGACCATCGCGTTGAGTTCGGCGCCCGGCAGGTTCAGCAATCCGAACAGCTTGGTGAAGGCGGCGACCGCCGCTGGCACCGGCTTGCCCGCATTCACCAGCGTCAGCACGTTGAGCTTGGACTGCGCATCGACGATGCGGCCCGAGAGGAAGGCATCGGGCAGGCCCTCGAGCTGGTCGCTCGAGACGTTCTTGTCGGCCGCCAGGAAGCTGGTGAGCCGCGCTTCCTCGAGCGGCACGGCCCAGGGCTCGGCCAGGTGGTCGGGGCCGCCGGCGCGGCCGTCCTCGCGCAGGATCAGGCGCGACCAGTCGAGCGCGCCGACCAGCACCCAGGCCGCCTGCACGCGCGCGCGCTCGGCCGATTCGACCTCGGACGCGCGCCACTGCTGCCACAGCGCGGCGGCGGCGAAGGTGGCGACCAGCGTCACGGTGAGCATCGCGGCCAGCAGCGCGGCGCCGGCCTGCCGATGGCGTTGGTGGTGGCGTGGCGTCATGAGCGTTGCGATCCCACGGTGGGCCGCACCCAGTCGCGCGTGAGCGTGCCCGAGAGGCCGTCGCCCGGCGGCAGGGTGAGCACCAGCCGAACGCCGTCGGGCATGCTGACGATCGAGCCGGTCGGTGCCTGCGGATTGGCCGGCGTGGCCTGCAGTTCGCTCGCGGGCACCCAGACGTCGTTGCGGAAGTAGTAGAGCTGCCAGCTCTGCACCGGGATCAGCACCGTGTCGCTGAAGCCGTTGGGGCCGCCGTAGCTGCCCTGCGCACCGGCGTTTTCCTGCGCCCACGCGGCGGCCTGGGCCCAGGCCTGCTGCCAGGCGCCACGGGTGCTGAAGGGCGGCGACTGCCAGCGGCGCCAGCGCACGCCGTCGGGGCCGGCGCGCAGCGTCCAGGCCACCACCAGCACGCCGGGGTTGGCGGCGTCGCCGCCGCTGCGCGTGAGGCGCAGCACGCGGCCGTCCCAGTCGATCGGCCGCGTCTGCGCGAGCGCGACCACCGCGTCGAGGTCGGTGCTCCATTGCGCCAGCGTGGTCTGCAGCGTGAGCACCGCGTCGGCGCGCAGCTGGTTCTGCGAGGTGGCGCGCGACATGCCGTCGAGCCCACGCCAGCTGACCAGCGCGAGCAGCGCCATCACCGCGATCGCGACCAGCAGCTCGATCAGCGTGAAGCCGCGGGCGCGGGTTGTGCGGGCAGGCCTGCGGTTCATCAGTAGCGCCCCACCACCGTCGACAGGCGCAGGATCGGCGCATCGACCGCGTCGCGCACCTGCACGTCGACGCGGTTGAAATTGGGATTCAGCGTGGGGGACACGGTGGTCGTCACGTTGAAGCTCGCGCCGGCCTGGGCGCAGATGGAGCCCGAGATGCCCACCCCCGGCATCTGGCGCGCGAGCCGGGCCTTGGCCAGTTCGTTCTCGGCGCACAGGTCGGCCAGCAGCAGGTCGGACTGGCGCTGCGCGTTGCGCGTGAGCGCCATCGTCGCCTCGGAGCCCGCGGCCAGCGCGAGCGCGACGATGCCGAGCGCGATCAGCACCTCGATCAGCGTGAAGCCGCGGCGGCGCCGCGCGGCGGCCGCGGCGCGGGGGGCGCGCTGCCTCATGGATTGCTGACCGAGAAGGGGCGCAGGCCGTCGGTCGCGATGCGCAAGGTGCGCGCGGGCGGGCCGTCGGAGGACAGCAGCACCTGCTGGGGCGCGATGATCGGATCGGGGCCGAGCAGCAGCGCCGCGACCGGAATGCCGTTGGCGAAGAAGGCCTGCGCCGTCATGCCCTGCGAGGCCCAGCCGTTGGGCAGCGTGCCGGGCGGCAGGCCGTCGAACACGAAGCTGCCGCCCTCGACCAGGCGCCAGCGCACCGCGATGCCGCTGGCGCGCGACTGGGCGCGGGCCGATTCGAGCAGCGCGGCGAGGCGGTCGGCCTCGCGGTCGAGCCGGGCCTGGCCGCTGTCGCGCATCGCGAAGCTCACGCCGGCCGTGGCGATCGCGATCACCGCGATCACCACGATCAGTTCGATCAGCGTGAAGCCCGCGGCCCGGCGGCCGGCGCGGCGTCTATTGCCAGCTGCCGATGTCGGCATTCTTGCCCTCGCCGCCGGCCTGTCCATCGGCGCCGAGCGAGAGCACGTCGATTTCGCCCTTGATGCCTGGGTTCATGTACTGGTAGGGATGACCCCAGGGGTCGTTCGGGAGCTTTTCGACGTAAGGCTTCCAGTTGGGGGCCGCCGGGCCGGTGGTCGGGCGCACCAGCAGCGCCTGCAGGCCCTGTTCGGCCGTGGGATAGCGCTGGTTGTCGAGGCGGTAGAGCTTGAGCGCCTGCATCAGGTTGTTGATGTCGGTCTTGGCGGCCGTCACGCGGGCGTCATCGGCCCGCTCGATCACGTTCGGCACGATCAGCGCGGCCAGCACGCCGATGATGACGAGCACCACCATCAGCTCGATCAGCGTGAAGCCGCGCTGGGCGGAACGGGTGGCGGCGCGAAGGAGTTTGGTCATGGATTTCGGTGACATGGTTCGGAAAGCGCGCTGCATGATAATCCGCGGCCATGACAAGTCCCTATACCGCCGCGCGCTGGCATGCGCCCCTCGCAACCACGGGCCTGTGGGCGCTCGCGGCCGGTGCGGCCGTGTTCTGGGGTCTGCGGCTGGCGTCGCCGGTGCAGACCGTCGCCGCGGCCGCTGCCGCCGGACGGCCCGCCGCGGCGGCCGACAACGACGCGGTGGCGCGGATCTTCGGCGTGCTGCCGGCCTCGAGCAACGCGCCGGTGGCGCCCGAGGCGGCCAGCCGCTTCGCGCTCGCGGGCGTGGTGGCCGACCCCTCGAGCCAGGGCGCGGCGCTGATCGCCATCGACGGCAAGCCGCCGCGGCCCTTCCGCGTGGGCTCGCGTGTCGGCGAGGGCTACGTGCTGCAGTCGGTCGGACTGCGCTCGGCGACGCTGGGCACGCGGATGGATGCGCCGGCCGCGTTCACCTTGCAGCTGCCGGTGAAGGCGCCGATCAACGTGAGCGTGCCGCCGCCGATCGGTTCGGCACCCGTGATGCAGGCGCCTCCGAATCCTGGCGTACTGCCTGCGACCATGCCCGCGATGGCGCCTGCCGCCGCCGCGCTGCAGCCGCAGCCGCAGCCGGACGGGGCGGCAATGCCGCAGCCCGGGCAGGGCGGGGCGACCGCGCAGTAGCGCCGCGTTGGGCGGAAAGAAAAAAACCGGCAGCGCGCCGGTTTTCTTCTTTCAGGCCTGGAGGAACAGGCGGTACGCGGGGTTCGCGGTTTCTTCCACGTAGGGATAACCCAGGGTTTCGAGGAAAGCGTCGAATGCTTCGCCGTCGCCGGCGGGCACCTGCAGGCCGACCAGGATGCGGCCGTAATCCGCACCCTGGTTGCGATAGTGGAACAGGCTGATGTTCCAGTTCGGACGCATCAGGCTCAGGAACTTGAGCAGCGCGCCGGGACGCTCGGGGAAGATGAAGCGCAGCAGGCGCTCGTCGTGCGCGAGGCCGGTGCGCCCGCCGACGAGGTGGCGCAGGTGTTCTTTGGCGAGTTCGTCGTGCGTGAGATCGAGCGCGTCGAAGCCGTTCTCGCCGAAGGCCCTGGCGATGACCGCCGACTCGCCGCGCGTCGAGGTCGTGAGGCCGACGAAGACATGGGCCTGGGCCGCGTCGCTGATGCGGTAGTTGAACTCGGTCACGTTGCGCAAGCCGCCGCCCGGAGTGGCCGCGTTCGTGTCGGCGTCGCCGATCGGCATCTGGCCGACCAGCTCGCACAGGCGCCGGAAGCTGCCGCGCTCCTCGGGGATCGTGACCGCGAACAGCGCTTCGCGCTCCTCGCCGACTTCCGCGCGTTCGGCCACGAAGCGCAGGCGGTCGAAGTTCATGTTCGCGCCGCTGAGGATCGCCGCGTAGGTCTCGCCATGGCGGCCATGCTGCGCCGCGTACTGCTTGATCGCCGCCACCGCCAGCGCGCCCGAGGGCTCGACGATGCTGCGCGTGTCGACGAACACGTCCTTGATCGCGGCGCAGACCGCGTCGGTGTCGACCGAGACGTAGTCGTCCACCAGGTCGCTCGCGACGCGGAAGGTTTCCTCGCCCACGAGCTTGACGGCGGTGCCGTCGGCGAACAGGCCCACGTCGGACAAGGTCACGCGCTGGCGCGCCGCGACCGATCGCATCATCGCGTCGGAGTCGTTCATCTGCACGCCGATCACCTTGATCTCGGGACGCACGGCCTTGATGTAGTTGGCCACGCCCGAGATCAGGCCGCCGCCGCCGATCGCGACGAAGACCGCATCGAGCCGGCCCTGGTGCTGCCGCAGGATCTCCATCGCGATCGTGCCCTGGCCCGCGATCACCTCGGGATCGTCGAAGGGGTGCACGAAGGTCAGCTTCTGTTCGGCCTGCAGTTCGAGCGCGCGCGTGTAGGCGTCGGAATAGCTGTCGCCATGCAGCACGACCTCGCCGCCGAAGCCGCGCACCGCATCGATCTTGAGCTTGGGCGTCGTCACCGGCATCACCACCACCGCGCGCGCGCCGAGCTTGCGCGCGCCGAGGGCCACGCCTTGCGCATGGTTGCCGGCCGATGCGCAGATCACGCCGTTGGCGAGTTGCTCGGCGCTCAGGTGCGCCATCTTGTTGTAGGCACCGCGCAATTTGAAGCTGAAGACGGGCTGCTGGTCCTCGCGCTTGAGCAGCACCGTGTTGCCGATTCGCTCGCTCAGCGCGCGCGCTTTTTCGAGGGCCGATTCGACCGCCACGTCGTACACGCGGGCGTTGAGAATTTTTCGGAGATAGTCAGCAGGTGTCAGTGCCGACGAGGGTGCATGGCGCACGATTGTTCCTGGGGAGAATTTTGTTAACAACGAATGATAAGAGGCATCGGGATTGCATACGGGAGATGACATGGACACAAATGTCATAACTCTCTTTCCCAACGCGCCTGCCGCCAATGATTCCGGTTTTTTTGGACGCACCTATCCCGCAGTCCCACCGGCCGCCGAAAAGTTCAAAGACGGACAGAATCTGTTATCAATTTCTGTCAGTGATCTTTCCGAAAAGTTGATGCACGCGGAGGCCGCGCGCGTTCAACGTGGGGAGATAGGACGCGCCACCTGGCAGGTGATGGGCAACAGATTGCGTGCGCATGTCCTTCCGCTGCTGGGGGATTTGCCCGCGCAGGCGTTCGGCACTCGCGATGCGCAGCGGCTCATCGATCGGCTCGGCGACGAGGGCTTCACGAGCACGACGATCGCGCAGTACCTCGTGCTGCTGCGCAAGGTCGTGATGCATGGCGTGCACATCGGTGTGTTGCGCGAAGCGCCGCTGTTTCCGAAGGTGAAGGTGCGCAGCCGGCCGCGCGGAAGCTTCAGCGTGGCCGAGTACCGCGCACTGATCGCCGCGGCGCGCAGGTTGCGCGGCCGATCGCATCCCGTGCTCGATGCACTCGCGCCCGGCGAGCGCTTCTGGATCGCGCGCGAACTGCTGGTGATGCCCGACGAGATGCCGTGGCTGATCCGCTGGATGGTCAACACCTTCGTGCGGCCGAGCGACATCAAGCTCATGAAGCACAAGCACATCGAAGTGGTGCGCGCGAAGCATGTCTACCTGCGCATGAACCTGCCGGAGACGAAGCGCCACAGCCAGCCCATCGTGAGCCTGCAGCCCGCGGTGCGTGTCTACGAACGCCTCGTCGCGCACCGCGCGCGACACGGCTTCGATGGCGCGGACGACTACATCTTCCTGCCGCAGCTCAAGAACCGCGAGCACGCGCTCGCGGTGCTCAACTTCCTCTTTCACTGGGTGCTCGAGGTCGAGGGCATCGAGAAGGGGCCGCTGGGGCAGGACCGCACGCTCTACTGCCTGCGCCATACCGCCATCACGTTGCGTTTGCTCTATGGGCAGGGCATCGACATGCTGACCTTGGCGCGCAATGCAAGAACGAGTGTCAACATGGTCGAGCGCTTCTATGCGTCGGTGCTCAATGGGGAAATGAATGTGGGGCTGTTGCAAAGCCGTCGGGGACGCACGGTGTGAGAGGGCTGCGATGAACCCGCCGGTCCTCGAGGCTTGAGGCCGGCGCCGCAGGCGCCGAAGAGGCGGATTCGGAAAGAGCGTCGACAGAACGCTCGACACGGACGACCAAAAAGCCGCCCGGCGCGAACCGGGCGGCTTGGGATGAGAAGGATTCGATCTGGCGGGAGCCAGCATCGGAATCGGCTTCTTTCAGGTCGGCTTAGAACGCGTGGCGGATGCCGATGTCGTAACCGGTGGCCGTGCGCGGAGCCCAGCCGAGGTTCTTCGCGGCGTCCAGGTAAGCGGGGGTGCCGCCCGTGGTCGCGCCCATCACGCCGGGGTTGTTCTGGCCGTCCTTGATGCGGATGCGAGCCACCGTGGCGTACAGCGCGGTGCGCTTCGACAGGTTGTGCACGTAACCGATGGCGAGCTTGTTGGCCGAAGCATCACGGTTGCCGCCGAAGAGCGCTTCCGCGACGCTGAGCGGCGCGCCGTTCTTGAACTTGACCGTCGAGTACGAAGCGCGGATCAGGCCCGGGCCGACCGGCACCGTCACGCCCAGCAGGTAGCCGTTGTACTTGTCGCTCTGCGAGCTGGTGGCGAAGTAGGGGACCGACTGCAGCGTGAGGGGGTTCACGAAGCTCGAGCTCGCGCCCGTTTCGTTCTTGTCCTTCACGCGGGACACCTCGCCGAAGAGCTTGACCGGACCGAAGTCGTACGAAGCGCCGAGGTTGAAAGTGCTGATCTTGCGATCCTGCGAGCCGGTGATGAGCGACAGGTTGTTGATGGTCACGCTGTCGGCGGCGGTGCTTTGCCCGTAGGCGGCAGCCACGTCGATCGGGCCGTTGGCGTAGCCGAAGCGGCCGCCGACGTAGCGACCCTTGGTCGACGGGCTTTCGGGCAGGCCGCTCGACTTCACGTTCTCGTGCAGCGCGTACTGGATCTGGCCGTAGAAACCGCCCAGGTTCGGAGGCAGGAAGTACCCGATGCTGTTGCTGGCGCGGTAGTAGTTGTCGGTCTTGTCCACGGCGGAGCCGGGGCCGGACGAGGTCGACAGGTTGCTGTTGATCGTGGCGATGAGGTTGGTGCCGACGCCATTGGTGCCGAACGGATCGAACACGGTGTCGTTCCAGAAGGTCGAGGTGTAGTCGCGACCGAGGCGGACTTCACCGAAACCACCCGACAGGCTCACGGTCGAGCGGCGGCTGAAGTCGGCGACGCCCTTCGAGCCGTCGTCGTTGCTGATGGGGGCCTCGAGCCAGAAGCTGGCGGCCAGGCCGCCGCCGAGGTCCTCGGTGCCGCGGAAGCCGAGGCGGCTGGAGTTGTAGCCCGAACGCGAGAGCGCGGTCTGGCTTTGCTTCACGCCGACGGGTGCCACCAGGAAGGGGTTCGCGAGCGCGCTGTAGTAGGTGCTCTTCGTCGAGTAGTTGCTGACTGCGGCATCGACCACACCGAACAACGTGACGGAAGACTGGGCCGAGGCAACACCGGCAACAGCCAGGGCAGCCAGAGCAACTGCCCTTCGGAGCGGATGGCTAGAGTGGGCGCGGCGCCCAAGAAAAAAGCCCCGGGCCTTGCGGCTCGGGGCTAAATCCACCAATTGGAAGGGTGGAGGAGACAACTTGCACGCACCGGGGTGCGCAATGAAATAAAGTATATCGGTTGTTTGTTGCGATGCAACAAGCGAGTGACGCTTTTCCCACACAGATAACGATGCCGGGCGTGATTTTTGCCAGACATCCGGAACCGGAGTTCAAAAAAAGATGGAATGCACTGTAAGTTGGACCGGCAATGCGGGCGCGCGGTCGTCGATGGGCTTTGTGGCCGAGACGGGCAGCGGCCACGTCCTGATGATGGACGGGGCGCCCGATGCGGCCAAGCCCGAGAACGGCGGCCAGAACCTGGCGGCGCGTCCCATGGAGACGGTGCTGGCCGGCACCGGCGGTTGCACGGCCTACGACGTGGTGCTGATCCTCAAGCGCGGCCGCCACCAGGTGGAGCGCTGCAGCGTCAAGCTGACCAGCGAGCGGGCCGAGAAGGATCCCAAGGTGTTCACCAAGATCCACATGCATTTCACCGTGGCCGGCAAGGGAATTCCGGCCTCCGCGGTGGAGCGAGCGATCGCTCTCAGCCATGAGACCTACTGTTCCGCCAGCATCATGCTGGCCAAGACCGCGGAGATCACGACCAGCTTCGACCTGATCGAAGCCTGATCCTCCCGGGGGTCAGATCCGGTGCGCCACGGTCGTCATCACCCGTGAGGCGACGCGCATCAGGGCCTTGGCGGGCGGCGGCAGCTCGGCGGCGCCTGCGGCCACGGCGTTGTCGGCGTGCCGGGCCTCGTCGGCCTTCATCTGCTCGACCACCGCGCGCGAAGCGCTGTCCGCGGGGGGGAGCCGGTCCAGGTGGCTGTCCAGGTGGGCCTCGACCTGGCGCTCGGTTTCCGCCACGAAGCCCAGGCTCAGCGGATCGCCGAGCCGCCCGGCGACCAGGCCAAGCCCGAAAGCACCCGCGTACCAGAGTGGATTGAGCATCGAGGGGCGTGCGCCGAGCGCGTCCAGGCGCTCGCGCGTCCAGGCCAGGTGGTCCGTTTCCTCGTGCGCTGCCTCGAGCAGTTGCGCGCGCAGCAGGGGATCGCGCGCCACGGCCGCCTGCGCCGTGTAGAGCGCCTGCGCGCACACTTCCCCGACATGGTTGACGCGCATCAGCGCGCCGGCCTCGCGCCGCTCCGTGTCGCTCAATTCCCCGCCGGGCTGGGCGGGGACGGGGCTCGCGCGGGTGGCATGCGGACGGGCGAACAGCGTCCGCAGCGCGGAATCGGCGGCGGTCAGCAGGGGGTCGAGCGAAGTCGTCATGAAGGGATTGGAACGCAACTTGCCAAAGCACCAATTCCGGCAAGTTTGTTTCACATCATGAGATGGAAAGGCCCTAAGTCCTTTGTTGCATCACTGCAACGAAACGCGGGGAGGGTAGGAGATTTCGGCCGAATTGTTTTGCCCTGCCGCAGCGGCTCTGGTGCAATAGCGACAACTTCCCAAAAGGAGGTTGGCCCGGGGTCCGGTGGGAGCACAGAAGTGCCAGTCACGGTGAGCCCTTCGCGCCGGAGCCCTATGTTTAACCTTGGAGAAACTTGCAATGAAAAAATCTCTAGTTGCTCTGGCTGCCCTGGCTGTTGCCGGTGTTGCCTCGGCGCAATCGTCCGTGACGCTGTTCGGCGTGGTTGACGCTGCAGTCAGCGGCTATTCGACCAAGAGCAATCTGTACTACACGAACCCGTTCGCGGTTCCGTTCACGGTGCCGGGCTCGCTCAAGCGCAGCCAGACCGCTCTGTCGAACTCGGGCTACAACTCCAGCCGCATCGGCTTCCGTGGTACGGAAGACCTCGGTGGTGGCCTGGCAGCCAGCTTCTGGCTCGAAGCCCCGATCACGAACGACGACGGCAAGGGTGGTATCTCCAACTTCGCTCGCCGCTCGACCGTGAGCCTGTCGGGTGGTTTCGGTGAAATCCGTCTGGGTCGTGACTACACCGCCACGTTCTGGAACGACACCGTGTTCGACCCCTTCGGCACCAACGGTGTCGGTTCGAGCGCGATCTTCCGCACCAACGTGAACCTGGCTGCTACGCACGGCGGTACGCCGAACGGCGCCGCAGGCTCGGACAGCTATGTCCGCACCAGCAACGCCATCGCCTACTTCCTGCCCCCGAACCTGGGCGGTTTCTACGGCCAGTTCCAGTACGCTCTGCATGAGAACGTCAAGACCGACGAACTCAACGGCAGCCCGTCGAAGAAGGGTCGCTACATCGGTGGCCGCTTCGGCTACGCGAATGGTCCCCTGGACGTCGCAGCCGCCTACGGCATCGACACCAAGGACAGCCTGACCGACCTGACCGTCGCTGGCAAGGATCGTCTGAAGACCTTCAACCTGGGCGCTTCGTACGACTTCGGTCCCGTCAAGCTGTTCGGTGAACTGTCGCAAGTCAAGGACGCGTACAACCTGAGCTCGACGGTCACCCTGGGTGGCTTCCCGTACCTGCTGACGCAAGGCGTGTCGAACAAGTACAACGGCGCTCTGATCGGTGCGACGATCCCCGTCGGCCCCGGCCTGATCCGCGCTTCGTACTCGCAAGTCAAGTACAAGCCTGACTCGGCCATCGTGCCGTTCAACTTCTACAACAACGGCAGCAGCCGCGCCAGCCAGTTCGCTGTTGGCTATGTGCACAACCTGTCGAAGCGTACGGCTCTGTACGCTACGCTGTCGCGCATCTCCATCAAGGACGGCCAGAACAACCCTGGCGTGATGGGCATCACGACCGGCGGTTCGCCGGCCTACGGCACCCTGACGGGCTACACGTACGCTCCGAAGAGCGCCACGGGTTACGACTTCGGTATCCGTCACGCTTTCTAATTTGATGCTGGCGCAAGCCAGCTTCGAATCGAAAGATCAAAAAGCCGCTCGACGCAAGTCGAGCGGCTTTTTTTCATGGGCATTCCAGCGGCCCTGGCGATGCCGGGATACCCTCGCGCACCGTTGCGAGATCGCATGCGCACCAAGCGCGTGCACCCCGGGGGAACCCCCGTGCGGGCACGCAGTTTGCACTGCTAGCATGCCTGCTCTTTTTCAGAACTGAATGATTGCCTTCGTACTGCGCCGCCTGATCCAGGCCGTGATCGTGATGGTCGCGGTCGCGTTCATCGCCTTCCTTCTCTTCCAATACGTGGGCGATCCGGTCGTGTTCCTGCTGGGCCAGGACGCCCGGCCCGAACAGATCCGCGAAATGCGCTCCGCACTGGGGCTCGATCGGCCCTTCTTCGTGCAGTTCTGGCATTTCCTGGTGAATGCCGCGCAGGGCGAGTTCGGCCTGAGCCTGCGCCAGGGCGCCAAGGTCTCGCGCCTGATCGGCGAGCGCTTCCCTGCCACGCTCGAACTCGCGCTGGTCGCGGCCGTGCTCGCGCTGCTGGTCGGCATCCCGATGGGCGTGTACACCGCGCTGCGCCGCGGTACCTTCATGAGCCAGGTCTTCATGACTGTCTCGCTGCTCGGCGTGTCGCTGCCCACCTTCCTGATCGGCATCCTGCTGATCCTGGTCTTCGCCGTCACGCTCGGCTGGTTCCCGAGCTTCGGCCGCGGCGACACCGTGCAGATCGGCTGGTGGTCCACCGGCCTGCTCAAGCCCGACGGCTGGATGCACATCGTGCTGCCCGCGATCACGCTCGCGATCTTCCAGCTCACGCTGATCATGCGGCTGGTGCGCGCCGAGATGCTCGAGGTGCTGCGCACCGACTACATCAAGTTCGCGCGCGCACGCGGCCTCTCGAACCGCGCCATCCACTTCGGCCATGCGCTCAAGAACACGCTGGTGCCCGTGATGACCATCACCGGCCTGCAGCTCGGCGGCCTCATCGCCTTCGCGATCATCACCGAGTCGGTGTTCCAGTGGCCGGGCATGGGCCTGCTGTTCATCCAGGCCGTGACCTTCGCCGACATCCCAGTGATGGCCGCCTACCTGTGCCTGATCGCGCTGATCTTCGTCACCATCAACCTCATCGTGGACCTGCTGTATTTCGTGGTCGATCCACGGCTGCGCATCGGCAAGGCGGGAGGACACTGACATGAGCGCCACCCCCACCGCGGCCACTCCGCGCCTGCAGGCCAACGGCCGCGCCTTCGCCCACATCGCGAGCTTCTACCCCGAGATCGAGGCCTTCCGGCGCGACCTGCATGCGCATCCCGAACTGGGCTTCGAGGAGGTCTACACCTCGGGCCGTGTGCGCGAGGCGCTGCGCGCCTGCGGTGTCGACGAGATCCACGAGGGCATCGGCAAGACCGGCCTGGTCGGCGTGATCCGCGGCCGCTCCACCGCCAGCGGCCGCATGATCGGCCTGCGCGCCGACATGGATGCGCTGCCGATGCGCGAGGACAACGACTTCGGCTGGCGCTCCGCCACCGAGGGCCTGATGCACGGCTGCGGCCACGACGGCCACACGGCGATGCTCGTGGGCGCCGCGCGCTACCTCGCCGAGACGCGCAACTTCGACGGCACCGCGGTGCTGATCTTCCAGCCTGGCGAGGAAGGCTACGCCGGCGCGCGCGTGATGATCGAGGACGGCCTGTTCGACCGCTTCCCGGTGCAGTCGGTCTATGCCATGCACAACTGGCCCGCGATGCCGGCCGGCACGGTCGGCATCAACCGCGGCGCGATGATGGCCGCGGCCGACCGCATCACGATCGAGATCAAGGGCAAGGGCGGCCATGGCGCGCATGCCTACCTCACGGTCGATCCCGTGGCCGTGGCGGCGCATCTGATCACCGCGGTGCAGACCATCGTCTCGCGCAACGTGCGGCCCATCGACGCGGCCGTGATCAGTATCTGCGCGATGCAGGCGGGCGACCTCGGCGCCTTCAGCGTGGTGCCGGGCGAGGCCACCCTCGTGGGCACCGTGCGAACCTTCAGCGCGCGCGTCCAGGCGCAGGTCGAGCAGCGGCTCGGCGAGCTCTGCAAGTCCGTGGCCGCGGGCTTCGGCGCCACCGCCACGCTGAAGTACGAACGCATCTACCCGGCCACCATCAACACCGCGCCCGAGGCCATGTTCGCGGCCGACGTGGCCGAGTCGCTGGTCGGCGCCTCCAATGTCGATCGCAGCCTCGAGCCCAGCATGGGCGCCGAGGACTTCTCGTTCATGCTGCAGAAGAAGGCCGGTGCCTACCTGCGCCTGGGCCAGGACGCGCGCCGCGGCGCCTTCCTGCACAACAGCCGCTACGACTTCAATGACGAGATCCTGCCGCTCGGCGCCGCGTTGCACGCGGGGCTGATCGAGCGGGGCATGCCGCTCGCCGCGACCCGCGGCGGGCAGCCGGAGAGAGCTGCCGCCACCGCGGCGCCTTGATTGTTTTGATCCCAACCCGAGGAGTGTTTCCCATGAGTCTCAGAAGAAATGTGGCCGCGGCCGCGGTCGTGTGCGCCCTGGGCGCCGTCAGCATGGTCGCCGGCGCGCAGACCATCCGCATCGCCAACCAGGGCGACGCGCTGTCGCTCGATCCGCACTCGCTCAACGAATCGCTGCAGCTCAGCGTGACGGCGAACGTCTACGAAACCCTCGTGGGCCGCAACAAGGACCTGAGCCTCGCGCCGCTTCTGGCCACCAGCTGGAAACAGACCTCGCCCGACGTCTGGCGCTTCGAGCTGCGCAAGGGCGTGGTGTTCCACGACGGCACGCCGTTCACCGCCGACGACGTGGTGTTCAGCTTCGCGCGCGCGCAGGGCGACGGCTCCGACATGAAGGCCACGCTCAGCGAGATCAAGGCCGTGCGCAAGGTCGGCGAGCTCGCCGTCGAGATCGAGACCAACGGCCCGTTCCCGATCCTGCCCGACGTGATCTCGCTGACGATGATCATGAGCAAGAAATGGTGCGAGGAGAACCAGGCCACCAAGCCGGTCGACCGCCGCAAGGGCATCGAGAACACGGCCTCGTTCAAGGCCAACGGCACCGGCCCGTTCCGCGTGCGCGAGCGCCAGCCGAACGTGCGCACAGTGTTCACGCGCAACGGCACCTACTGGGGCAAGATCGACGGCAACGCGCAGGAGATCGTCTTCACGCCGATCGCCAACCCCGCCACCCGCGTGGCCGCGCTGGTCTCGGGCGAGGTCGACGTGATGGAGCCGGTGCCCGTGCAGGACATCGCGCGCATCAACGCCGCGCCCAACGCTCGCGTGATCACCGGCCCCGAGCTGCGCACCATCTTCCTGGGCATGGACCAGAAGCGCGACGAGCTGCAGTACTCGAACATCAAGGGCAAGAACCCGTTCAAGGACAAGCGCGTTCGCCAGGCCTTCTACCAGGCCATCGACATCGCCGGCATCCAGCGCACCGTGATGCGCGGCGCCTCGCGGCCCACGGGCCTGCTGGTCGGCCCCGGCATCAACGGCTGGACCGCCGAGCAGGACAAGCGCCTGCCCTTCGACGTCGAGGCCGCCAAGAAGCTGCTGACCGAGGCCGGCTATCCGAACGGCTTCGAGGTCTCGCTCAACTGCCCGAACGACCGCTACGTCAACGACGGCCAGATCTGCCAGAGCGTGGCCGCCAACCTCGCGAAGATCGGCGTCAAGATCAACCTCGTGGCCGAGACCAAGGGCACCTACTTCCCGAAGATCCTGCGCCGCGACACCAGCTTCTACATGCTGGGCTGGACCCCGACCACCTACGACTCGCACAACGCACTGAGCTCGCTGACCTCCTGCCCCGACGACAAGGGCACGGGCCAGTTCAACCTGGGCGCCTACTGCAATCCGAAGCTCGACGAGATCACGAAGAAGATCCAGTCCGAGAGCGACAAGGCCAAGCGCAACGAGCTGATCAAGGAAGCCTTCAAGATCCATGCGGACGACGTCGGCACGCTGCCGCTGCACCAGCAGTCGCTGGCCTGGGGCGTGAGCAAGAAGGTCGAGCTGGTGCAGCTGGCCGACAACTTCATGTATTTCAAGTGGATGAGCGTCAAGCCCTGACGCGGCCCTTCGCTGCTCTTGCGGCCTGACCATGGGCCCGCTTCTTGCGGGCCCATTCCTTTTGCTTCCACGATGAAAAAAACCATAGTCCGCTGGTTCGACAGCGACGTCGGCTACAGCTTCCGCACCTCGCCGGTGGCGATCGTCGCGGCGCTGATCGCGCTGACCTGCCTGTTCTGCGCGGTGTTCGCCGGCTGGGTGTCGCCGCACAACCCCTTCGATCTCGCATCGCTCGAACTCGGCGATGCGCGCCTGCCGCCGGCCTGGACCACCGACGGTTCGGCCAAGTACCTGCTGGGCACCGACGACCAGGGCCGCGACATCCTCTCGGCCGTGATCTACGGCGCGCGCATCTCGCTGATCGTCGGCGTGGTGTCGGTGGTGCTGTCGGTCTTCGTCGGCGTCGTGCTGGGCCTCTTGGCCGGCTTCTTCGGCGGCTGGCTCGACACCTTCCTCATGCGGCTGTGCGACGTGATGCTGTCGTTCCCGCCGATCCTGGTCGCGCTGCTGATCGCCGGCGTGGGCCGCGCGCTGTTCCCGCATGCCAACGATTCGCTGGCCTTCGGCGTGCTCATCATCTCGATTTCGCTGACCGGCTGGGTGCAGTACGCGCGCACCGTGCGCGGCTCCACGCTGGTGGAACGCAGCAAGGAATACGTGCAGGCCGCGCGCGTCACCGGCGTCGCGCCGCTGCGCATCATGCTGCGCCACGTGCTGCCCAACGTGCTCGGGCCGGTGATGGTGCTGGCCACGATCCAGGTCGCGACCGCGATCATCACCGAGGCCACGCTGTCCTTCCTCGGCGTCGGCGTGCCGCCGACCTCGCCCTCGCTGGGCACGCTCATCAGCATCGGCAACCAGTACCTGTTCTCGGGCGAGTGGTGGATCACCGTGTTCCCCGGAGCGATGCTGGTGCTGATCGCGCTCAGCGTGAACCTGCTGGGCGACTGGCTGCGCGATGCGCTCAACCCGCGGCTGCGCTGAAGAAGCGGGAGACACGCCATGACACTGCTCCAGGTCAAGAACCTCGTCGTCGAATTCCCGAACCGCCGCGGCACCCTGCGCGCGCTCGACGACATCTCCTTCGACATCGCACCCGGCGAGATCCTCGGCGTGGTCGGCGAATCGGGCGCGGGCAAGTCGCTCACCGGCGCCTCGATCATCGGCCTGCTCGAGCCGCCGGGCCGCGTGGCCGGCGGCCAGATCCTGCTCGAGGGCCAGCGCATCGACAACCTCGGCTTCGACGCCATGCGGCCGATCCGCGGCCGCAAGATCGGCGCGATCTTCCAGGACCCGCTGACCTCGCTGAACCCGCTCTACACGGTGGGCCGACAGCTCATCGAGACCATCCGCACCCACCTGCCCGTGACCGAATCGGAAGCGCGCAAGCGTGCCATCGGCCTGCTGCAGGACACCGGCATTCCCGCCGCCGAGCAGCGCATCGACCATTTCCCGCACCAGTTCTCGGGCGGGATGCGCCAGCGCGTGGTGATCGCGCTCGCGCTCGCGGCCGAGCCCAAGCTGATCGTGGCCGACGAGCCGACCACCGCGCTCGACGTGTCGATCCAGGCGCAGATCATCCAGTTGCTCAAGCGCGTCTGCAAGGACCGCGGCGCGGCCGTGATGCTGATCACGCACGACATGGGCGTGATCGCCGAGACCTGCGACCGCGTGGCCGTGATGTATGCGGGCCGCATCGCCGAGATCGGCCCGGTGCACGAGGTCATCCACCAGGCGGCGCATCCCTACACCGCGGGCCTGATGGCTTCGATCCCCGACATGGCGAGCGACCGCGAGCGGCTGAACCAGATCGACGGCGCGATGCCGCGGCTCAATGCGATCCCCAGGGGCTGCGCCTACAACCCGCGCTGCCCGCGCACCTTCGCGCGCTGCCTCGAGGAGCGGCCCGAGCTGATGCACGCGGGCGCCACGCGCGCCGCCTGCTGGCTGCACGACGCGACCGATCCGCACACCGGCCAGGCCGAGATCGCGGCGAAGCATCACGACGTGCTCGCGGCCGGCGAACGCGCCACGCCCGAGGCGGCGGAACCGATCGTGGAGGTGACGCGATGAGCGCCGTGATCGAACCCGGCAAGGCCACCGGCGGCGAACCGCTCGTGGTGGCCCACGACCTCGCGCGCACCTTCGACGTCTCGCCGCCCTGGCTCAACCGCGTGCTCGAGCGCAAGCCGCGCGTGCTGCTGCATG